>JBOGDU010000221.1:0-6804 GCA_050743145.1 Jiangellaceae bacterium
ATGCGGAGGCGGGCGTCTAGAGAGCGATCTGTGGCATGCTCCTCGGCCACAGATCGCGGAGCCCGCCGAGCATGCGGCCGGAACTCGCAGCCCAACATGATCACGGGATGGATCTCATGCTCGTCAGGTCAGGGCGAGGTCGCGACGGCGGAAGGAGGCAATGCCAGCGGCGGTGAAGGCGACAGCGACGAGCAGGAGCACGAGCAAGGGCAGCGCCGTCACGTCGTCCGCAGGCGCGGCCGGGACGTGCGTGAACGGCGAGAGGTTGAGCACCGCCTGTGGGAGGTCGAGAATCGCGCCCAGCTGCCCCATGAGGAAGCACGCCGCCAGTCCGGCCCACGACAGCGCAACCGCCCGGTTCGGCAGCAGGCCGAAGATCGCCACGGCAAGCCCGGCCAACGCGAGCGCCGCCGGCACCTGGACCAGGGCGGCGGCCACGAGCGTCGACACCTGCTCCGCCATGTCGCCGACCACGAGCCCGTACGCCACGCCAGCGCTCAGGCCCATGAGTGCGATCAGGACGATCGTGCCGAGTATCGCGATCGCGATGTGGCTCCACATCCATCGCGCGCGGCTCACCGACGTCGCGAGCAACGACTCCACCCGGCCTCCGGCCTCCTCGGACCGCATCCGCAGTAGCGCCTGGATCGCGTACGCCGCAGCGGCCAGCCCGGCGATGCTCAGCGTCGCTGCGAAGTAGGCGTCGGTGAGGTTTCCGGCACCGCCGAGTTGCTCGAGGAAGGCCGCCATCTCCTCACTGTCACCGATCAGCTCCCCGATCTCGTCGCCGACCGCGCCGTAGGTCCCGCCCAGCACGGCGATGCCCACCGCCCAGCCCAGCAGCACCCCACGCTGCAACCGCCAGGCCAATCCGAGCGGGCTCAGCAGCCCGGGAGCAGCCGACGGAGCCCCGGGTTGCACCTGCCGCAGGCCCGCGCCGACGTCGCGGCGGACGGTCAATGCGAACGCCGTCGCGACAAGTCCGGCCAAAGCGACGACGAACAGGCCGAACACCCACCAGTTGTCGTCGTCGTAAGGACGGAACTGCTGACCCCAGCCGATCGGGGACAGCCAGCTCGGCCAGGCGCTGATGACCGTGAGGCCGCCGTCGACGACCTTTCCGGACACGTCGCCGATCGCCCGCAGCAGGAACGCCAGGCCGATCGCCGCCGCCGCCATGCCGTTCGCACCACGCGAGGTCTCCGCGACCTGCGCCGTGACGGCAGCGATGGCGGCGAACGCGACACCGACAGCCGCGAGAGCGGCACCCGAGCCGATCGAGCCGGCAACCGGCAGGTCCTGCCCGACGAGAACGAGCGTGCTGAGCAGACCGAGAACGACATTCGCGCCAACCGCGACGACGAGGGCTGCGGTGAGGCTCGCGTGCCGCCCGACGACGGCCGAACCGATCAGCTCGGAGCGTCCGGTCTCTTCGTTCTGCCTGGTGTGCCGCACCACGCACAACGTGCTCATCAGGGCCGCGCCGATCGCGATGACGAGGTAGCCCTGGGTCATCGCGGTCGCACCGAGGCTGTCCCCGGAGACGAGTCCGGCGGTCATGAGCGTCACCGGGCTGTGGGCAGAGCTGACCGTCAGCGCGAACCGTTCCTCGTCGCCCGGGTAGAGCTCGACAATGCTGGACACCGTCACCGCGAGGGTCAGGAGCAGTGCCAGGATCCAGATCGACAGCTGGACCCGGTCGCGGCGCAGCGCGAGGCGGACCAGTCGGCGGGTGCCGGTGAAGGCGCTCATCAGGTAGTCGCCTCTGCCCTCTCGGTCTCGAGCGCGAGCTCGTCGCCGTAGTGGCGGAGGAAGAGCTCCTCGAGGGTCGGGGGCTCGCTGGTCAGGGTACGGACGTCGAACGAAGTCAGGTGGGTCAGGATGCGGCCGACCTGATCGGTGTCGACGTCGAAAGCCGCATGCGTTCCGTCGGCGACGAGGTCGTGGACACCGGGGTGCTCGGCCAACCCGGTGACCGGTCGCGTTGTCTCCACGGCGATCGACGTGCGGGTCAGGTGGCGCATCTCCGTGAGCGTGCCGGACTCGACGGTCCTGCCCAGCCGGATGATGCTGATCCGATCGCACAATGCCTCGACCTCCGCCAGCACGTGGCTGGACAACAGGACCGTGCGGCCCGCCTGCTTGATCTCGCGGACGTAGTCCTGGAAGACGGCCTCCATCAGCGGGTCGAACCCGGACGTGGGTTCGTCCAGGACGAACAGCTCCACGTCGGACGCGAACGCGGCCACCACGGCGACCTTCTGCCGATTGCCCTTCGAGTAAGTGCGCGCCTTCTTGGTCGGGTCGAGGTCGAAGCGCTCGAGCAGGTCGGCGCGACGCTTCGGGTCGAGCCCGCCGCGCAGCGATCCCAGCAGGTCGATCGCCTCCCCGCCGGACAGGTTGGGCCAGAGGTTCACGTCGCCGGGCACGTACGCGAGACGCCGGTGCAGGTCGACCGCATCGGACCAGGGGTCGCCGCCGAGCAGGCTCGCGTCTCCGGCGTCGGAGCGGAGCAGCCCGAGCAGGATGCGGATCGTCGTCGTCTTGCCGGACCCGTTCGGACCCAGGAAGCCGTGGACCTCACCGGTGGCGACCGACAGGTCCAGCCCGTCGAGCGCTCGGGTCTGCCCGAACGACTTGACCAGGCCGGACACGGAGATTGCAGTGGTCATGAACTGAGCGTACAGTGTGTTCACAAAGTTGTGAATGTTAGAACTCGTCAAGTCCGTCACACATTCGGAGGCCGGTCGAGGTGGCTGATGGGTCCGACCGCGCCGCCGCCGAGGTCAGCCGGTTCATCGAGCGGTTCGCGCTGACCCTGCTCGACAGTGGCATGCCGCGGATGCCGGCGCGTGTGTTCGTCGCGATCCTCGCCTCGGACAAGGGCCATCTGACTGCCGCAGAACTCGCCGCTCAGCTCAACGTCAGCCCAGCCGCGGTTTCCGGGGCCGTCCGCTACCTGACCCAGGTGCGCTTGATCGTCCGGGAACGCGATCCCGGCGAACGGCGGGACCACTACCGGCTCTACGACGACACCTGGTACGACTCGATGGTCCGGCGTGAGGAACTGCTCGTCCGCTGGCAGAGGGACCTCGAGTCGGGCATCGACGCCGTGGGGGCGAACACGCCGGCAGGGCAACGGCTCGACGAGACGCGGAAGTTCTTCGCGTTTCTCCACGACGAACTACCCAAGATGCTGGACAGATGGCGCGAGGCTCGCGCCGTCGGCCGTGCGTCGTAGCGCGCACCTGTCGTCCGGGCACGTATCTGGGAGCTCGGCCCACGACTCTTATGTGTGAACCGAGGGGGCCGCTCATGCTCACCGTCGCCACCTGGAACGTCGAGAACCTGTTCCTGCCCGGCGGGCCCTCCGGCCCGTCCAGCGAGGACGTCTACGTACGCAAGCTCGCACATCTGGCCGCGACGATCGCTGCCCTCGGGGCCGACGTGGTGTGCCTGCAGGAGATCGGCGGCGAGGAACCGCTGGCCGACCTGGCAGCGGCAACCGGTGGGGTACTCCAGCACCGGGCCATCGGCCAGCCCGACGACCGAGGCATCCGGGTCGGGCTCATCTCCCGGTTCCCGGTCCTCGAGCGCCACGACTGGGTCGACTTCCCGTCCGGCGGGCTGCCTCGGATCGAGGACCCGGACGGTCAGATACTCACCGCAATGGGCCGCGGCGCGCTCGAGACGGTGCTCGACCTCGGGACGCTGGCAGGTGGTTCCCGGCTGCGCGTCGTCACGGCGCACCTGAAGTCCAAGATCCTGAGCTTCCCGAACCGCCGATTCTTCCCGCTGAACGAGGACGAGCGGGCGCGCGGTGCCGGCTACGCGCTGACCCGCCGGGCGGCCGAGGCGGTGGCCGTGCGCGTCCAGCTCAACCGATGGATGCCACGCGAGCCCGACATCCCGGTCGTCCTCGCGGGAGACATGAACGACGAGCCTACGGCTGTGACGACGTCGCTGCTGTGCGGCCCGGAGGACGGCAATCCCAACCGGCCCGACCTGGGCGATCCGTACCGGCTGTACAACCTGGCCGACCGCATCCCCGCTGAGCGAGCCTTCTCGCGTATCTACCGCGATCGGCGCGAGCTCATCGACCACATCATGATCTCGCGACCGCTGCTGCTGTCCGGGGTCACCGCCGATGCGTTCGTCGACGACCTGGTCGGCATCACCGAGGACGTCGACAGCCGCCGCGACGCGATCCGCCCCGACCACGCGCCGCTCTGGGCCCGCGTCAACTGGCCGTGAGGCCGGGCCCTCCGTTCTCGGCGCGGCGCGCGGAGGGATCGTCGGCACGTTCCGACGCATGACCTTGCGCGGCGAGAAACGCCTCGATCTCGGCGATACCTCGGGCGGCATCAGGGGTGACGGATGCCTCGTCGCCAAACCGGCACCGCGGGACCGGCCGGCCAGCCTTCGTCCAGGCGGTATAGGCGTCATAGCCACCGCATCGACCCGAGCCGGCCGCGATCAGTCCGCTCATCAGCGACCACAGCAGATACCGCAACACGTTCAGCAGAGCACAGGTCACATGCCGCGATGTGCAGGTCATCGCCCACCTCCGCGTCCCAGCGGCACAAGCGACACCGGACCGTTCGAGCCCGGCAACTGCCTCTTCTCCCGATCGTATGCCCTGCCGCCGGTCGCAGCCGAGCCAGGGAGAATGTGCGTCCGTGGCCCCGCAGTCGCTGCCTCCGTCGCTGACCTGGACCCGTGTCAATGCCCGCCCTCAGCCGGCACGCCTCTGATGTGTGCGATTTACGCGCCCTGCCCGTAGGCGTCGTGGTAGTTCCACCACTGGTATGGCGGGGTCTGGGGATAGCCCTCCGGCGAGTCCTCCCACTGCTCCTGGCGACCCAGCGCGGTGATGTCGAGATAGCTCCAGGTGCTCCCCATCGCCTCATCACCACGGCTGTCGACGAAGTAGGTCCGTAAGACCCGGTCGTCGTCGCGGATGAAGGCGTTGGTGCCGTGCCATTCGTCCACGCCGAAGTCGGCGTCAAAGTCGTCCGTCAGCGTGTACCACGGGATCAACTCCCAGCCCATCCGCGCCTTCAGGGGCGCGATGTCCGCCTGCGGGGCCCGCGACACGAACGCCAGCGAGGTGTCGCGGGCATGCAGGTGTGCCGGGTCCGCCACCTGGTCGGCGACGAACGAGCAGCCCACGCAGGCCCGCTGCGGGTACGCGCCGCCCTCAGCGTAGGTGGTGACCTCCGGCCCGTAGAAGGCGCGGTAGACGATCAGCTGGCGGCGGCCCTCGAACAGGTCGAGCAGGCTCGCCGGCCCGTTCGGCCCTTCGAACCGGTAGTCCTTCTCCACGGCCATCCACGGCATGCGCCGGCGCTGGGCGGCCATCGCGTCGCGCGCCCGGGTGAGCTCCTTCTCCTTCACCAGCAGCTTCTCGCGGGCCTCAGCCCACTCCCGCGGGGAGACGATCGGGGGTGTCTTCATCCGCTGTTTCCTCCTTCAGACGCTCGTTGACCGCATCCAGGGACCCGGGCTGGGCGGTCTGAACCGGACCGGTCCTTCGGACAGGTCTGCTGACTATCACGCGGCCTGCTGGGGTGGCAGCCACCCTGCAGGGGCACGAGACGGCGCACCGTCTCAGCCTAGCTTCGCGCTACTCCCGGCTCGGCCGGAAACCGGTCTCCCGGCACCGTGGACGATCATGGAATTCCATCCGGTACAGCGTCACCTCTGGGGTGAGCCGCCCGAGCATCCGGTACATCGCGGTCGAGACCCGGGTCCTTCTGCCAGCACGGCCTCCGCGCGACGTTTTCCGACTCCAGACGCGAAGAGTGCTGGACCCGAAGGCGCCGGCGGATCGGTGGACGTGTCGATCAGCTACGTGACCGACCCGGCCAGCGGAGGCATCGGCACGTTCATCGGCGACACCCGCGTGACCGCGGGACGAAGGCCGTGTAGGTCTCGTTGATCAGCCGCTGCGACTCCGCGGCGATCGTGCCGAAGACCAGCGACGACTTGCCCGAGCCGGACACCCCAGTGAAGACGGTCAGCCGCCGCTTGGGGACGTCGAGGGAGATGTCCTTGAGGTTGTTCTCACGGGGCACCGCGGACCTTGATCAGGTCGTGGGTGTCGGCCGCGAACTACTCGTCATCGGTCGAGGCTTACACGCCGGACGTTCAGCGGGCCCGCATCCAGTTGTTCCTCGGGTCGTGGGTCAGCTCGGCCAGGCCTAGGCCTTCCAGCAGCGGCAGGAGGTAGATGCCGAAGCGGCCGCGGTATCCCTTCCTGAGTCCGTACCACCCGCCGACCGGGTTGTCGTCGGAGCGACCCCAGGCCTCGACCGATCCCTCGGGAGCGGGCTTCTGCTCGTCCGCGCCTCCCAGCGGCATCCAGTCGCCGTGGGCGACAAGCATCGCGTGGAGGTCGTCGATCGCCTGTAGGTGGTAGCGCAGCTGTGTGGTGCCGACCTGGCAGACGAGGGCCGGAGGATCGGCCTGCTCGTCCCTCCACATCTGGTAGGCAGCCTTGCCTGGTGGGGTCGTGAGCTGCCATGGGTCGTCCTTCGTGCCCGAGCCGGATCCACCGGTCCCCATACCCCTGCCCCTGTTCTGCGCGGAATCCGGCCCAACTCTAGCCCGCACGACGGCGGGTGTTCGACACCGACAATCGAGTGCGGGACCTCACGCCCGCAGCTGTCGAGAGCCAGTCGCCCAGCTTGACTTTCGCGCCGAATGAACGAACATGGCCCGAACACGACGTCGACGGTCTGCCACGTCCGGTATCCGTCATGAGCGCAAGGAGAGCAAAGGTGCTCAAACCGCGAAGGGCCG
>JBOGDU010000222.1:0-4439 GCA_050743145.1 Jiangellaceae bacterium
ACCAGGATCCAGAACCTGGTGAACCGTCTCCAAACATGGTGAACGTGATCAACGAACCAACCGTCAGGCGGTCAGATCGCCGCGGAGTTGGTTGTCGGCGCCAGGGACCGGTGCGGCGGCGGCAGAGCCGAGCCCGACGATTCGGTTCCGGCCGTCGACGTGTACGACACGCGGCCGGATCCGGCGCGCCTCGGCGTCGTCCATCAGCGCGTACCCGATGACGATCACCACGTCGCCCGGCGACACCAACCGTGCGGCGGCTCCGTTGATGCCGACCACACCGGAGCCGCGCTCGCCGGCGATCGTGTAGGTGGTCAGCCGGGCACCGTTGGTGACGTCGACGATGTCGACCTGCTCGCCCGGCAGGAGGTCGGCGGCGTCGAGTAGGTCGGCGTCGACGGTGACCGATCCCACGTAGTGCAGGTCAGCCTGGGTCACCGTGGCGCGGTGGATCTTGCTCTTCATCATGGTGCGGAACACGTGTGCTCCCGTTCTGGTCGATCGATGCGGCGGAAGCGCCGTCACCGTCGCGGTGCGTCACCATCCATTGTTCGGGAACGTCCACCTTCCTGGCCAATCGCGACCGGACGGCCTGCTCCTCGACGATCCGGCGGGCCTGCTGCTGGGGGCGGTGCGCGATCGACGCGTCGACCGGGCCGGGTGTCGTGTCGACGTGCACGGTGGCGAGTCCCAGCCGCCGTTGCACCGGGCCCTGCGTGAGCCGGACACTCTGCGTCTTCGCATGGGGGACGGCCGTGAACCTGCGGAACAGCACGCCTTCGCGCACCACGACCAGGCGGTCGTCCGCCCCGTAAGCCAACCGGCGCCATCCGATCGGACGCAACCAGGCCGCCCGCCGCGGAGCCGGGTCGAGGGCGATGCGGGCGGCGTCGGCCCCCGCCAGCGCGAGGCGCATGACGCCGACGGCCTCGTCGACCGGCGCGACGGGGAGCAACGTCGAACTCGTGGAGTTCTCGGTCCCCGAGCTACCTGCGTATCCGGCGACGTCGACGTCGACGCGAGCCCACCCGGCCAGCCGCCACAACAACGGCTGCCTCAGCGCCACGCCCTGGATCCGACCGGGTGGCACGGTCTGTGCCTTCGTGTCCAGCAGGCCCTTGCGGATCCGGAACCCGTCGGGCGACTCGGCCAGCACGAAGCCGAAGTTGCGGACGAACTGGTTCCACAGCGCGAGCCCGATCGCCAGCGCGCCCGGGAACACCGCCGAAAGCACGCCCACGGCCACCTCTTCGCCGCCGAACACGAACGCACCGCCGAGGCTCACCAGGAGCACTACCCCGATGACGAACGTCCCGGACAGGATCGTCGAGCCCAGCAGGCGCCCTGGTGGCACCTCGTGCGCGACCCGCTCAGGTGCCTCCGGAGTCTCTGCGTCGATGCCGGCGGCCCGGGCCAACAGCTCGGCCCGCAGGCGGACGGCGTCGTCTGCCGAGAGGAACGCCAGCGGTGCTTCGGTGTTCGATCCGCCCGCGACCTCGAGTCTGAGCTCGGACACGCCGAGCAACCGTCCGGCCAGCGGCCGGACGACGTCGACCGCCTGGAGCCGGTCGAGCCGGACTCGCCGGGACCGGCGCTGGACGATGCCGGAGTCGATGCGCAGCGCGTCGCCGTCGAACCCGTAACGCGTGAACCACCACGAGGCGAGCCCTGCTCCGAATCCGACCAGGGCGATGACCGGCAGGATCAGTGCGAATCGTCCGGGATCGCCTGCACGGATCGCGTCCTGCCCACCGAACGCGACCGCGCCGGCGAGCCAGGCCCACCCTCGTAGGAGGGGCGTCAACGGGTGCAGGCGGCGGAAGTGGGCAGGGGTGGGGTCTGCGGCGCCGGCCCGGGGTCTCGACGTCCGACCGGAGGTCCGAGCGTCGCTCCGCGCCGGCACTGTCGGGGCGGCGCCTTGTTCGCCGCGGGACGTGCCCGCCGAGGGGCCGTCCTGGTCGGTCACAGTCCGGCCGCCTGAGCCTCGCCGAGCGCGGCGAGCCGGTCGCGCAGTCGCGCCGCCTCGTCTGGGGGCAACCCGGGGATCCGGGCATCCGACGCGGGCGAGGCCGTGTGGAGTTGAACGGTGGCGAGGCCGAGCCGGCGCTCCAGCGGCCCGGATTGGACGTCGACGAACTGCATGCGCCCATACGGGACAACGGTGAGCTTGCGGAAGAGCACGCCATGGGTGACGAGCAGGTCGTCCTGACGCTCGGCGTAGCCCCAGGCGCGCCAGTTCCGGTCGATCAGCCAGAGCCCCCAGCCGATCACGACGACGCCGAGCGCCACGGTAATCCCCGCGACCCACCAGCCCGCCAGCCACCAGCCGATTCCCGCGACGACGGCGGCCAGGCCCAGAGTCCACCACAGCAGCAGGCGCCGGCGGAGCACGGCGAGCTTGGGCGAGACTCGCTGCCACGCCTCGCCGGGAGGCGCAAAGACCTGGTCCACTTGCGGCAGGCTATGTCGTCGTGCCGCGTCGGGGCGAACGCCTGGCAGACTCGGAGGCGTGACGCGCGAAGCGACCGTCGGAATCGGCTCCGGGGCCGGCGAGCTCGCCACGACCGACATGGTCCTGAACATCGGCCCGCAGCACCCCGCCACTCATGGCGTGCTGCGGCTGCGGCTCACCCTTGACGGCGAACGAATCGTCGACTGCGAGCCGATCATCGGCTACATGCACCGCGGTGCCGAGAAGCTGTTCGAAGTCCGCGACTACCGTCAGATCGTGGTGCTGGCGAACCGGCACGACTGGCTATCGGCGTTCGCCAACGAGCTCGGTGTGGTCATGGCCGCCGAGCGGATGCTCGGGATGGAGGTGCCGGTCCGCGCGATCTGGGCGCGCACCCTGATGGCCGAGCTCAACCGCGTGCTGAACCACCTGATGTTCCTGGGGTCGTACCCGCTCGAGATCGGCGCCATCACGCCGATCTTCTACGCGTTCCGTGAACGCGAAACGGTCCAGCAGGTCATGGAGGAGATCTCCGGCGGGCGCATGCACTACATGTTCAACCGGGTCGGCGGGCTCAAGGAGGACCTGCCGGCCGGATGGTTGGCACGGGCCGCATCGGCCGTGGCGGGCGTGCGGTCACGGCTGCCCGCGCTGAGAGACATGATGCTCGGCAACGAGATCTTCCAGGCACGGACGACGGGCGTCGGCGTGCTCTCGCCAGAAGCCGTCCACGCGTACGGCGTCTCCGGGCCGATCGCGCGTGCGAGCGGCGTAGACCTTGACCTCCGCAGGGACGAGCCGTACCTCGCCTACGCGGAGCTGTTCCGAGACGGGGGGCCCGGGCGCGTCGTGACCCGGTCGGACGGCGACTGCTACGCCCGCTTCTCGGTGCTGGCCGAACAGGTCGACGTGTCACTCGACCTCGCCGACGCGTGCTTGGACCAGCTCCGGTCGCTCCCTCCCGGGCCGATCAACGTGAAGCTCCCCAAGGTGCTCAAGGTGCCCGAGGGTCACACCTACTGCTGGACCGAGAACCCACTCGGGCTCAACGGCTACTACCTCGTGTCACGCGGGGAGAAGACGCCGTGGCGGCTGAAGTTGAGATCGGCGTCGTTCAACAACATCGCGGTCCTGCCAGAGCTGCTCCGTGGATGCCTGATCGCCGACATGGTCGCGATTCTGGGCTCGACGTTCTTCGTCGTCGGCGACATCGACAAGTAGGCCTCCGCCGCACTGCTCGTTCGTTGATCGTTGAACCGTTGGTGGGGTTGCAGGCCCAGCAACGGTTCAACGATCACGGGTCCACGAGGACCGTCCGGGCACTGCGGATGCCAAACCCGGCCGACGCCTCGTACTCCAGTGGCTGAATGTCGGTGATCGGTGCAAGCCCTTCGACCATGAGCGTGATGCTCCAGGTGACCTGCAGGTCGACAGCGCCGGATCCGCCGCCGGTGAACGTGCTCTGCACCGGGTAGTGCCCGGGATTGCGCGTGGGACTTGTGCCGTCGTAACCGACGCCCGCGCCTGTGCTGATCTCGCCGTTGCTCCAGGTCCATGAATAGCTTGAGGTCGCTTCGACCCGGCCGGGCAGTGGGTTGGTGATGTCGAACCCGAGCGGGCCGGGATCCTCCGTCGACGCGAGTACCGGCAGGTTGACGATCGCGTTGACGGCCGGCGCCAGCGTGATCGTCGGCCTCGCGACGTGTTCGAACCGTTCCTCGATGATGCGCACGATCTCGGCCTCGACGTCCGCCAGCGGGATCGGATCACCTACGTCGCGGCAGACGTTCCCCGGCCGGAGCGTCCAGTCGGTCGTGCCGCCGGAGCGGACATAGACCTGGTAGCTGACACCAGGGGTGCCATCCGGCATAGCGCAGGTGGATGTGCTGCATTCACCAATTGCTGTCGGGTTCTCGGTTGTGTTTCCGACGCAGTTGACCACGTACCTGAGCTGGACCCGCACGCCGTCGACGGTCTCACTGCCGTC
>JBOGDU010000223.1:0-9590 GCA_050743145.1 Jiangellaceae bacterium
GTCCAGCTCGGCGAGCTGTGCCTGCTCCTCGGCGGTGGCGGGCCCTTCCGCGGCCGGCGGCTGCGGGGGGACCGCACCCGGGCTGGGTGTCGGAGTGGCGGTGGGAGACGGCGTGGCCGTCGGCGACGCGGTGTCCTGGGCGACCAGTCCCTCGGTCAGCGCGCGGCCGGCGGCGGCGCTCGGCGTCGGCGTGGGGGTTCCGGTTGGTGTCGGCGTCACGCCGGGAGTCGGGGTGCCCGTCTCGGTCGGTGTGGGCACCGGAGCCGGGCTGCCGCCGGGGACCACCGCGCGGACCGGACGGAAGCGCAGCTCCGCGGTCTGGCCCACGAGCTGCACGAGCTCGTCCTCGCCGACACCGGGCACCTGGACCACGATGTTGGTCCGGCCCTGGGTCGTGATCTCCGACTCGGCCACGCCGGATCCGTCCACCCGCGCCCGGATGATGTCAACCGCTTGCCGCATGCTGTCGTCGGAGACGTCGGTGCCGTCGGTCGTACGGGCCGAGAGCGTGATGCTGGTGCCGCCGCGCAGGTCGAGCCCGAGCCGCGGTGTCCACTCGTCGAGGAGGGCCATCGTCCCGTACAGGACGACCAGGATCAGCGCGAGCGCCCCCAGCGGGCGCCACGGGCGTGGCGCGGTGATGGTTGCCACTGTCGGTTCAGGCCGAGGTGCCCGGCATGGTGTCGTCGGCCGGGGAGTCGACGGTCTGTGTCGTCGGTTCGTCCGTGCTCGGCTCCGGCCGGCCGTCGTCGAGGACCCGCATGATCGCCCGACGGACATAACGGTTGGTGACACCGGGCGCGACCTCGATCAGCACCTCGTCGTCCTCGATGGCGACGACCGTGCCGATCAGGCCGGCACTGGTCATGACGCGGGCGCCGGGCGTGACCGTCGACTGGACCTGGGCGACCTCGCGGCGCTGCTTCTGCTGCGGCCGGATGAGCAGGAAGTAGAAGACGACGAGAAGCAGAAGAGGAAGGAGGAACTCCATGGGATACCGCGAATCCTTCCCTGTGCACTGGACCGGGGGCCTGCACAGGACGACGTTCGGCAGCCAGGTGGCGGCCGCCCGGGCATTCTAATCCCCGGTGCCGGTGAACAGGTCAAGGTCCCCGTCGTCCGGGCCGGCGAACGGCGCCCTGCGGGGCACGGCCAGGCCGAGGTGACGCCAGGCGCCCGGCGTCGCGACCCGCCCGCGTGGTGTCCGCGCCAGCAGGCCCGCACGGACCAGGAACGGCTCGGCGACCTCCTCGACGGTCTCGCGCTCCTCACCGACCGCCACTGCGAGCGTGCCCAGCCCGACCGGGCCGCCGGCGAAGCGCCGGCAGAGCGCGTCGACCACGGCCCGGTCGAGCCGGTCGAGGCCCAGGTCGTCGACCTCGTATACGGCGAGCGCCGCCCGTGCAACGTCGCCGTCGACCGTCCCGTCGGCCCGGACCTCGGCGAAGTCGCGCACCCGGCGCAGGAGACGGTTGGCGATCCGTGGCGTGCCTCGGGAGCGCCCGGCGATCTCGGTGCCGCCGTCGGCTCGCAGCGCGACGTCCAACAGGCGGGCCGAGCGCACCAGGACGCGTTCGAGCTCGGCGGGCTCGTAGAGCTCCAGATGGCCGGTGAAGCCGAACCGGTCACGCAGTGGCCCGGGGAGCAGGCCGGTCCGGGTGGTGGCGCCGACCAGCGTGAACGGCGGCAGGTCGAGCGGGATCGCCGTCGCCCCTGGGCCCTTGCCAACGATGACGTCGACGCGGAAGTCCTCCATGGCGGTGTAGAGCATCTCCTCGGCCGGACGGGCCATGCGGTGGATCTCGTCGAAGAAGAGCACGTCGCCCTCCGACACCGACGACAGGATGGCCGCGAGGTCGCCGGCGTGCTGGACCGCCGGTCCGCTGGTGATCCGCAGCGGCACCTCCATCTCTGCCGCGATGATCATCGCCAATGTCGTCTTGCCCAGGCCCGGCGGACCCGACAGGAGCACATGGTCGGCCACGCCGCGGCGGCCACGGGCGGCCTCGAGCACGAGGGAGAGCTGCTCGCGCAGCCTCTCCTGGCCGACGAACTCGCTCAGCGTGCGGGGACGCAGTGCGGCCTCGAGGGCGCGCTCCTCGCCGTCGGCCTCCTGGGTGACCAAGCGGGTGACGGCGTCGCCGTGGATGGGGCCCGTCACGGTCGCGCCAGCGTTCGGAGAGCGGCCCTGAGCAGCCCGGGAACGTCGGCGCCGTCGACACCGTCGCCCACGAGCGGGGCCACCTGGTCGACCGCGGCGTCGGCCTCGCGGCCGGACCATCCGAGCCCGAGGAGCGCGGCGTGGACCTGGCCCTGCCAGCCGCCGGCGGCCGCCCCGGCGGACTGGGGAGCGCCGCCCGGCGGGTGCGACTGCGGCGGACCGAGCCGGTCCTTGAGCTCGATGACGATGCGTTGGGCGCCCTTCGTCCCGATGCCGGGGACCTTGGTCAGCGCGACCAGGTTCTCGGTCGCGACAGCGCGGCGGAGGTCGTCCGGAGAGTGCACGGCGAGCATCGCCTGGGCAAGGCGGGGGCCGATCCCGCTGGCGGTCTGCAACAGCTCGAAGACCGCGCGTTCGTCGTCGTCGGCGAAGCCGTAGAGGGTCAGTGAGTCCTCGCGGACGACCAGGCTCGCCGCCAGCTGCGCCTGCTCGCCCACCTGCAGCGACGCGGCCGTCGTGGGCGTGCACTGCAGCGCGAGCCCGACGCCGCCGACGTCGACGACGACCTCGGTGGGGCGCGCCTCGGCCACCCGGCCGCGGACGAACGCGATCACCGGGCACCTCCTGCCGCGATGGCGGCCTGCAGCCGCGCCTGCGCTGAGCCCCGCCACAGCTCGCAGATCGCCAGGGCCAGCGCGTCGCTGGCGTCGGCCGGCCGCGGGCGCTGGTCGAGTCGGAGCAACCGCGTCACCATGGACGCCACCTGGCTCTTGTCGGCACGGCCGTGGCCGGTGACCGCGGCCTTCACCTCGCTGGGCGTGTAGGTCGACAGCGGCAGCCCGAGCCGGACGGCGGCGAGCACGGCGACGCCGCTGGCCTGGGCCGTCCCCATGACCGTGCGGACGTTGTGCTGGCTGAACACGCGCTCGACGGCAACGGTGTCGGGTTCGTGCTCGCGGATCCAGGCGGTGACGGCGGTCTCGACCGTCATCAAGCGCTCACCGAGCGGGGTCCGCGCGGGCGTACGAACGACGTCGACGGCGACCATGTCGATGCGGCGACCGGGCATGCCCTCGACGACACCCAACCCGCACCGCGTGAGGCCCGGGTCGATTCCCAGCACACGCATGGACCGTCCTCTCGCCCGAACACCTGTTCGCACGACACGCTACCGGGCGGGCCCGCCGCGTCGGCGACACGACGCGCCGACGTGTCGGCACGACTCAGCCGACCGCTTCGATGACCTCGTCGGAGACCTCGAAGTTGGCGAAGACGTCCTGCACGTCGTCGCTGTCCTCGAGCGCCTCGATCAGCCGGAAGATCTTGCGTGCGCCGTCCTCGTCCAGCGGGACCGTCACCGACGGGACCCACGACGACTCGGCGGACTCGTAGTCGAGGCCGGCCTCCTGGACAGCGGTCCGGACGGCCACCAGGTCGGTCGCCTCCGACCGGATCTCGAAGGCCTCGCCGAGATCCTCGACGTCCTCCGCGCCGGCGTCGAGAACCACCTCGAGGACGTCGTCCTCGGAGACCTCCCTGCCGTCCTGCTCGCGCGGCACGACCACGACGCCCTTGCGGCTGAACATGTAGGCCACCGAGCCGGGGTCCGCCATCGACCCGCCGTTGCGGGTCATCGCGATCCGCACCTCCGATGCTGCCCGGTTGCGGTTGTCGGTGAGGCACTCGACGAGCACGGCCACGCCGTTCGGGCCGTAGCCCTCGTAGGTGATCGACTGGTAGTCGGCGCCACCCGCCTCGGCGCCGGAGCCGCGCTTGACCGCCCGGTCGATGTTGTCGTTCGGCACCGAGGACTTCTTCGCCTTCTGGATGGCGTCGTAGAGCGTCGGGTTGCCGGCCGGATCGCCGCCGCCGGTGCGCGCCGCGACCTCGATGTTCTTGATCAGCTTGGCGAACAGCTTGCCACGCCTGGCGTCGACGACCGCCTTCTTGTGCTTGGTCGTGGCCCACTTGGAGTGGCCGGACATCGGGCTAGCTCTCCTTCACGATGTCGAGGAACAGGCGGTGCACGCGCAGGTCGCCGGTGAGCTCCGGGTGGAACGAGGTCGCGAGCAGCGCACCCTGCCGGACGGCGACGATCCTACCGGCGGCCGGACCTGCGGCCACGGTCGCCAGCACCTCGACGGCGGGGCCGACCTGCTCGACCCAGGGCGCCCGGATGAACACCGCGTGCAGCGATGGCCCCTCCTCCCCCAGTGCCGCCGCGTCCAGGTCGAGCTCGAACGACTCGACCTGGCGGCCGAACGCGTTGCGCCGCACAGTGACGTCCATGCCGCCGAGGGTCTGCTGGTCGGCCGTGCCGTCGACGATCCGGTCGGCGAGCATGATCATGCCGGCGCACGAGCCGAATGCCGGCATGCCCCGCTTGATCCGCTCCCGCAGCGGCTCGTCGAGGTCGAACGCCCGCACGAGTTTGTCCATCGTCGTGGACTCGCCGCCGGGCAGGACGAGCGCGTCGACGCGTTCCAGCTCCGTCGGCCGGCGCACCGGCACGGCCGTGGCGCCGCACGCCGTCAGCGCGCCGAGGTGCTCGCGTACGTCGCCCTGCACCGCCAGGACGCCGACGACCGGCTCGACCACGTTGCCTGGCCTCCCTCCACGCCGTTCCCTGGGCCGAATGATCACGCAGCCAGGGGCAGGCGGGGTACGGGCACACTGCGGTCCGAGCTCACCAGCCGCGCTCGGCGAGGCGGTGTGGCGCCGGGATGTCGTCGACGCTGATGCCGACCATGGCCTCTCCGAGGCCGCGGGAGACCTTGGCGATCACGTCGGGGTCGTCGTAGAACGTCGTCGCCTTGACGATCGCTTCGGCTCGCCGCGCCGGGTCGCCGGACTTGAAGATGCCCGAGCCGACGAAGACACCCTCCGCCCCGAGCTGCATCATCATCGCCGCGTCGGCTGGCGTGGCGATGCCGCCGGCGGTGAACAGGACCACGGGGAGCTTGCCCGCTTGTGCGACCTCGCGGACCAGCTCGTACGGCGCCTGCAACTCCTTGGCCGCGACGTACAACTCGTCCTCGGGCAGTGTCGTCAGCCGGGCGATCTCGGCCCGGATCGCGCGCATGTGGGTGGTCGCGTTGGACACGTCGCCGGTGCCGGCCTCGCCCTTGGAGCGGATCATCGCCGCTCCCTCGGTGATCCGCCGCAGTGCCTCGCCGAGGTTGGTGGCGCCGCAGACGAACGGCACCGTGAACCGCCACTTGTCGATGTGGTTCGCATAGTCGGCCGGCGTGAGCACCTCGGACTCGTCGACGTAGTCGACGCCGAGGCTCTGCAGCACCTGGGCCTCGACGAAGTGGCCGATCCGGGCCTTGGCCATCACCGGGATCGACACCGCGTCGACGATGCCGTCGATCATGTCCGGGTCGCTCATCCGGGATACGCCGCCCTGCGCGCGGATGTCGGCGGGTACCCGCTCCAGCGCCATGACCGCGACGGCGCCCGCGTCCTCGGCGACCTTCGCCTGGTCGGCGGTGACGACGTCCATGATCACGCCGCCCTTGAGCATCTCGGCCATGCCGCGCTTCACGCGGGCCGTGCCGGTCTCGGGGGTAGTGGTCGACAGGTCGGACATGGTGAACCTCGTGACAGGAGCGTCGGGTGGATACGCCTCCCATGGTAGGCCCGCGGCGGGCATACTCACGACGACCCGAAGTGCTGTCGGCCGCTCGGTTCCCGCCATCCTGTGGCGGTTTTGCCACGTCTCCGTCCCGCCGCCTCCCAACTTGTGGCGGGTTCGACACCTGTCCGAGGCCGAGGAAGCGTTGAGAACCCGCCACAAGACGCGGGGGGACGATGCCTTGACACCCGCACAGCGTTAGTCGTAACTTACCGTTCGTGCAGACTTACCGAAGTGGGAGCCAGCTGGACGCGCTGGGCGATCCGACCCGCCGCGCCATCGTGGAACTGCTCGCCGCCGGGCCGTCTCCGGTCGGCCGGCTCGCGGACCTACTCCCGGTCAGCCGGCCTGCGGTCTCGCAGCATCTCCGGGTCCTCAAGGACGCCGGCCTGGTCCGCTCCGACGCAGTCGGAACCCGCAGGCTCTACCGGCTCGACCCACGGGGGCCGGCCGAGCTTCGCGCGTATCTCGACCGGTTCTGGACCACGGCACTCGCCGCCTTCGCGGAGGCCGTGGCCATCGACGCGGCCCGCAACCGCCGGTCCGATGCCGGCGGTGGCCGTTCCATCGACCACACGAATGCTCAGGAGGACCCGACATGAACCCGTCCACCACTCTCGCTCCGGTGCGGACCGAGGTCACCGTCCCCGCAACGCCGGCCCGCGCGTTCGAGATCTTCACCGCAGGCCACGACTCCTGGCGGACCCCGGAGCACTTCCTCGGCGCCGAGGAGCCCGAGGAGGTCGTGCTGGAGTCGACACCGGGCGGGCGCTGGTACGAACGCCAGGCCGACGGCACCGAGTGCGAGTGGGGCCGCGTCCTCGAGGTCGACGCTCCGCACCGCATCGTCCTCGCCTGGCAGATCGGCGGCGACTGGCAGTATCACGCCGAGCAGCAGAGCCGGGTCGAGGTCACCTTCACCGAGGTCGCCCCCGGCCGGACCCGCGTCGTGCTGGTCCACGACGGCTTCGCGGGTCATGGCGACGGCGCTGCCATCGTCCACCGTGGGGTGGCCGGCGAGGCCGGCTGGGCGATCGCCCTCGACCTGTTCACGAAGGCGGTCACCGCCGGCTGACAGCCGATGTCAGCCGGCCAGACCCCGCGGCATCTCGTCGTCGAGCTCGACGGACTCGGGCCACGGAGCACGCCCGGCCAGGCCCAACCAGCGGACCAGCACCTTGCGTCGCAGCCGCCGGGCCGCCCGGACCGTATCGTTGTGGAACCGGCGCGCGTGGCTCGCCCTCCGACACGCGGCCGCCAGCTCGTCCAGGGCCGCACCGGCACCCTCCTCGGACCGCAGGGTCGCGGTGTATGCGGGATCGGCCAGGGCCGCACCGAGGGCCTCGGTGAGTTCGCTCTCCGCCTGCTCGCGTCCGTCCTCGTCCACCGTCCGTGCCCTCGACGCGGCGTCGGCCACCAGCACCGCGCTGGCCGGGTCGAGCAACCCGGTCCCGGCGAGGTCGAGCGCCGCACCCGAGCGCCGCAGCAGCTGCGCGTCCAGCACGGCGCGGGAGGCGTCGACGCGCCAGTGCAGGCGGTCGAGGCGGCCGGCGGTCCACGACAGGTAGATGCCGAGCAGGACCACGACGACCGGGACGACCCACTCCACGACGCAACCTACCGACGCGGCATCCGGAATCGCCCGTGCCCGTGGCCGGTCCCGGCGGCCGCAGCCATCTCGTACACCGCGAGCACCTCGTCGGCGACGACCGACCAGTCGTAGCGCCGCACCGTCAGCCGGGCGGCGTCGGCGAGATCGCGACGCCGATCCGGGGCCGCCAGCAGGTCCAGCGTCGCCGCGGCCAGCGCGTCGGAGTCGCCGACCGGGACCAGGACCCCCAGCTTGCCCTCGTCGAGGACCGTCCGGAACGCCACCAGCTCGCTCGCCAACACCGTCGTGCCGGCGGCCATCGCCTCGGCGAGGACGATGCCGAACGACTCGCCACCGGTATGGGGCGCGACGTATATGTCGCTGGAGGCGAACATCGCCACCTTCTCCTCGTCGGTCACCCCGCCGAGGAACAGCACGTCGTCACGGCAGTCTGCGGCAATTCCGCGCCGGATCTCGTCGATGTCTCCCCGTCCCGCCACGAGCAGCCGAACCCCGGCCCGTTCCCGGTGGATCGTCGGCCACGCCTCCAGCAGGACGGGAAGCCCCTTGCGCGGCTCGTCCAGGCGCCCCAGGAACGACAGCGTGCCGCCTGCGCCCTGCCACTCCGGTCGGGCCGGCACGCCGGTGAAGCGATCGACGTAGAGCCCGTTCGGGATCAGCACCGGGTCGCCGCCGAGATGCTGGACGACCACCGTGCGGGCCTCCTCCGACACTGCGATCCGGGCGGAGATCTTCTCGACCGCCGACTGCAGGATGCCGAAGGCCGCGGTCATCGCCCGCGACCTGGGGTTCGCCTGGTGGAAGGTCGCGACGACGGGCACGTCGGCCCACCAGACCGCGAGCAGGCCGAGGCTGGGCGACGCCGGTTCGTGGACGTGCAGGACGTCGAAACGGCCATCGGCGAGCCACCGCCGGACCCGGGAGGCGGACAGGGGCCCGAAGGTCAGCCGGGCGACCGAGCCGTTGTAGTGGATCGGCACTGCCCGCCCGGCCGAGACAACGTACGGCGGCACCGGGGTGTCGTCGTCCGCGGCCGCGATCACCGAGACGCCGTGGCCTCGGCGCATCAACTCCTCGGCCAGGTCGCGGATGTGCACCTGCACTCCCCCGGGCATGTCCCAGGAGTACGGGCAGACCATTCCGACCTTCATCCGCCGGCTCCGGTCGTCACCGTTCGCCGCGGGTCACGCTCTGGCAGGTCGGCGAGGAACAGCTGTTGCAGCATGTGCCAGTCCTGCGGGTGAGCCGCGATGCCGCGGCTGAACTCGTCGGCGAGGTCCTTAGTGAGCCGGCGGATCCGCTCGGCTCCCCGCCCGCCCGCCGGCGGCAGCTCCTCGTGGAACCGCACGACCAGCAGGTGGTCAGGTTCGGCGCCCTCGTACCAGAGGCTCACCGGCACCAGCGCCGAGCCTGTGCGCAGGGCGAGAGTCGCCGGGCCGGCCGGCATCCGCGTGGGCTCGCCGAACAGCGTGACGTCGATGCCGCGGCGGGACAGGTCGCGGTCGGCCAAGAGCGGCACCAGGCGGGGCTCGCGCAACCGGGCTGCCAGCGTCGTGAAGACGTCGCCCTCCCCCCCGGTGAGCGGGAGGATCTCCATCCCGAGGCCCTCCCTGAAGGCGAGGAACCGTTCGTATAGTGCCTCGGGCTTGAGCCGCTCGGCCACTGTGGTCACTGGCGCGCCCGTGACGCAGGCCCATGCGCCGGCGTGGTCCCAGTTGGCCATGTGCGGCAGCGCGGCGACGACACCGCGGCCGGCCCGCAGGGGAGCCCGCATGTTGTCCTCGCCCTCGACCCGGATCCGCGACACGATCCGCTCCGTGTCCCAGTCGGGCTGGCGAAAGGCGTCGCACCAGTACCGCAGGTAGGAGCGCATGCCGGCCCGGGACGACTCTCGGACGGCATCCTCGTCGGTGCTTCCAATGGCCCGCGCCAGGTTCGCCTCGAGCCGGCGCACGCTGGGACCGCGGCGCCGCCACACCTGGTCGGCAATCGTGCGGAAGGTCGCATAGGCGACCCGGTCGGGCAGATGTCGGACGGCCGACCAGCCGCCGGTGTATCCAAGCAGCGCGATCCGCTCGGTCAGGCTTGCGCTCATGCCGGCTCGGCTATCGACTGGCGCCGCACCGTTCGCACGCGCTGGAAGACCGTCCAGGCACTCGCGGCGGCGAGCAGCCAGAGGA
>JBOGDU010000224.1:0-4086 GCA_050743145.1 Jiangellaceae bacterium
GATCCTGTCCGTCGTCCGCAACCGGCTGCGCACGCGCCGCCCGCCCGCCCGTCCACTCGTCCTGTGCTTCCTGGCCGACGAGGAGGCCGGTGGGGTCCTCGGCAGCCACTGGGTGGCCGACCATCACGCCGAGCTGTTCGAGGGTTGCACGGAGGGAATCAGCGAGGTCGGGGGCTTCAGCCTCACTGTCCGCGACGACCTGCGTCTGTATCTGGTCGAGACCGCCCAGAAGGGCATCGAGTGGATGCGCCTGACCGTCGAGGGCACGGCCGGGCACGGCTCGATGGTCAACCACGACAACGCTGTGACGGAACTGACCGAGGCGGTCGCCCGGCTCGGCCGGCACGAGTGGCCGCTACGCGTGACCCCGGCCGTGCGGTCGTTCCTCGACGCCGCGTCGGAGGCGTACGGTGTCACGCTGGACCCGGACGACGGCGAACAGCTCGCCCGGACCCTCGGCGGCGTGGCGAAGGTCATCGGCGCCACCCTTCGCAACACCACCACCCCGACCATGCTGAGGGCCGGATACAAGCACAACGTCGTCCCCGGCCGTGCGGAGGCCTACGTCGACGGGCGCTTCCTGCCCGGTCACGAGGAGGAGTTCCACGCCACTCTGGACGAGCTCCTCGGTCCACGCGTGCGCCGCGATGTGCTGGTGTCCGACATCGCCCTGGAGACCGAGTTCACCGGCGACCTGGTCGACGCCATGAGTGCGGCCCTGATCGCCGAGGATCCAGGCGCCCGGGCGGTTCCCTACTGCCTGTCCGCCGGCACCGACGCCAAGGCCTTCAGCGGGCTCGGGGTCAGAGGCTTCGGGTTCTCGCCGCTGCGGCTGCCGCCCGACCTCGATTTCGCCGGCATGTTCCACGGCGTCGACGAGAGGGTGCCGATCGACGGCCTGCGTTTCGGCGCGCGGGTTCTGGACCGCTTCCTCGACCTCGCCTGACCGGACCGGCCCTGCTCGGCCCGCACCCCCTTGGCCCTTGACCCCAACTTGTGGCGGGTTTTCAACCTGTCCGACGCACGTGACACGTTCCAAAGCCGCCACAAGTGCGGCGGAGAGGTCCGTACGTGGGTGCGCGGGGCCGTGGGGCGTCCACAGGACTGCCGTCGACTCCGTGGTCGTCCACAGGTTGACCCGGCGACATGGTGTGCGCCGTGCCGTGCGGATGAGGTGACCGCATGCCGATACCCGCACTGGAACCCGCGGAGTTGAGGCTCACTCCGTTTCTCGGCCGCGCCGCTGTCGACGCTGGCCTGCTCACCACGCGCCAGTTGCAGTCCAAGCCGTGGGTACGGCTCCTGCGCAGCGTCTACGTGCACCGCGATCTTCCCCTGACCGACGTCATGCGAGCGCGCGCCCTGCTGCTCGTTGTGCCTGGCCGGTCGGTCGTGGCCGGCCTGACAGCGGCCTGGCTCCATGGCGCATGGCAGCCGTTGCCGGGTCGTTCGGTGCCGCTTCAGTACGCACGCCCTCGAGCGGCGAGCAGCGGCCGACCGGCCGGAACCCACCTCTCCCGCCGGGTTCTGCACGTCGACGGCACCGGCCTGAGCGATCTCATCGAGGTCGGCGGGATCGTCACCACCTCACCGCTGCGAACCTGCTTCGATCTCATGCGAGGGCGCAACCTTGTCGAGGCCGTCGTCGTCGCGGATGCCTTCGCACACGCCGGCGTGGTCGATCTGCCGTGGCTCTCGGCCTACGTCGGGATGCATCGGCGGTGGCCCGGTGTCCGCCGGAGTGCTCTGGCCGTGGATCTCTCGTCGGCCCACAGCCGTTCGCCCGGTGAGAGCCGGCTGCGGATGGTCGTCGTGCTCGCCGGATTTCCCGTGCCCCTGGTGAATCCGCCGGTCTTCACCGGTCATCCGCCCGTGCTGGTGGG
Source organism: Jiangellaceae bacterium (assembly GCA_050743145.1). GTDB lineage: Bacteria > Actinomycetota > Actinomycetes > Jiangellales > Jiangellaceae > DASRTE01. The sequence continues at coordinate 1,884 of JBOGDU010000224.1, forward strand.
CTACCCAGACCTGGTCATCGTCGTGAGGTGCCCGGTGCTCGGCCTCGAGTACGACGGCGCCTACCACGATGATCCCCAGCAGCGGCAGGCCGACAACCGTCGCGAGAACACACTCACGCGCGCCGGTCTCCCGCTGCTCCGGTACGGCGCAGAGTCGGTCCGACGCGGCCGCGAGATGATCGTCGCCGACATCACCGCGATGACGGGCCTTCGACCAAAGACCTACCTGCGCGACGAGGACTTCCGGCGCCCTCCGCCTCCCATGACCTGGTAGCCCTCCATCTTGTGGCGGGTTGGCAACCCCTCATCGACGCTGGACACGTTCACAACCCGCCACAAGTCGAGCAAGGGACAGGCCCGGGTCGGGGGAGGGTCAGAGCTCGACGCGGGCCACCCGGAGGATCCGGCGACGCAGGGTCACCTTGCGGGTGCCGTCGGGAAACAGCCGTAGCCGGGCGAGCTCCCAGTGGCCGTACTCCGCATGGTCGGTCAGCAGCCGCCGGGCGGCACCGCGCGACGTGCCGCGAGGGAGCAGCAGGTGGTGGAACTCGTACTCGGTCCTCGGCCGGACCGCAGCGGTAGGGCTCGCCATCGGCACATGGTGCCATGCCGTCCGGGTACGGTCGGCCCGTGACCACCTCGCCCCAGGACCAGGCCCGGCTCAACGATGCCCTCGACGATCTCACCGACGCCCTCGAGGCGCATCTCGGCGCATGCATGGAAAGCACGGGCGAGTCGGATGTCGCCGTCCAGGAGGCCTACACCTCCCTGCGCGACGCCGCATCGCGCTACGACGACCTCTTGTTCTCGGTGCTCGACGAGGTCACACCCTGGGAGTTCGCCGAGGGTCCGCAGGTCGAGGGCGAGGGCGAGGAGCGGGAAGGCGCGCCGGCGACGATCGCGCTGTTGGTCCGCCGCGACTACACCATTGCCGACGACGACGCCCTCATCTCCGCCGCACGTGAGGCGTACGCCGAGCTCTACCCGGACGACGCCGAACACGTCGCAGTCTCCGACGTGGATAGCGCGGAACGAGCTCTCTACCAGCTTCTGCACGCGTACGGGGTCGACGGTCTCCACAACCGGGCCGAGCCCGCCGGGCTCGCCGCACGCGGCGGTACGGTCTGGCTACAGGTGCTCGACGACGACGCTGCATCGACCCTGGTGGAGGACCCGTTCGGCGTGGCCGACGAACAGGCGCTCGTCTACCGACTCGACGAGATCCGCGCCGACGACGCGGAGTGATCACCACAACCGCTCGGGATACCCGAGCGGCGGGACGGATATCTCGTCGAGGGCGGACCGGATCTCATCCGGGAGGGTGAGCTCCTCGACGGCAAGCACGCCGCGCAGTTGGGCGGCCGTCCGCGCTCCCACGACGGGCGCCGTCACCCCGGCCCGGTCGCGCACCCAGGCGAGCGCCACCTCCAGGGGCTGCACGCCGAGGCCCTCGGCAGCCGTCGAGACCGCCTCGACCACCTGCCGGGACCGCGGGTCGAGATAGACCTCGACGAAACCGCCCAAGTGTGGCGACGCGGCACGCGAGTCCGCCGGTGTGCCGGTGCGGTACTTGCCGGTGAGGACGCCACGGCCCAGGGGCGACCACGCCAAGACGCCCAGCCCGAGCTCTTTGGCGGCGGGGAGCACCTCGCGCTCGATGCCGCGCTGTACGAGGGAGTACTCGACCTGGGTGGAGACCAGCGGTACCCGACCCGGGACGGAGGCCTGGTGTGCGACTGACCAGCCGGTCTGCCAACCGCCGTAGTTCGACAACCCCACATAGCGTGCACGACCCGAGGTGATGGCGAAGTCGAGCGCCGCCAACGTTTCGTCGAGTGGGACGTCGTCACTCCAGGTCTGCACCTGCCAGAGGTCCACGTAGTCGGTGTCCAGGCGGTCCAGGGAGGCGTCGAGTTGGTCGAGCAGCGCCCGCCGGGAGACGTCGACCACCCTGCGGCCACTCATCCGGGACATGCCGGCCTTCGTCGCGACGACGATCTCGGCGCGAGGCACCACGGTCTCCAGCAACTCGCCGAGAACGCGTTCGCTCTGGCCGTCGCCGTACGACGCCGCGGAGTCGACGAGGGTGCCGCCGAGCTCGGCGAAGGCCTCGAGCTGGTCGCGGGCCTCGTGCACGTCGGTGTCCCTGCCCCACGTCATGGTCCCGAGGGCGAGCCGGGACACCCGAAGCCCACTGCGGCCG
>JBOGDU010000225.1:0-9809 GCA_050743145.1 Jiangellaceae bacterium
CCATCCCGTCGATGCGACGGTGCCGGCCGGGAATCGCCCGGGCGGTGTAGAGATGCCGGGCGAGTGCGGTGTAGAGGATGTCGTTGACCAGCGTGGACTTGCCCGAGCCACTGACGCCCGTGACACCCACGAAGCAGCCGAGCGGGAAGCTCACCGTGACGTCGCGGAGGTTGTGCTCGCGCGCATCGACGACGACGAGCTCGTGGCCGGGCGTCGCCGGCCGGCGGATGGCCGGGACAGCGATGCTGCGCCGCCCCGACAGGTATGCACCGGTGATCGAGCTCTCGTGACGGAGCAGGTCGTCCACGCGGCCCGAGACCACGATCTGTCCGCCGTGCTCGCCCGCCCCCGGGCCGATGTCGACCACCCAGTCGGCAACCCGGATGGTGTCCTCGTCGTGCTCGACGACGATGAGGGTGTTGCCGAGGTCGCGCAGGCGGACCAGGGTCTCGATCAGCCGGTGGTTGTCGCGTTGGTGCAGGCCGATCGACGGTTCGTCGAGGACGTAGAGGACGCCCACCAGACCCGACCCGATCTGGGTGGCCAGCCTGATCCGCTGCGCCTCGCCACCGGCGAGCGTGCCGGACGAGCGGTCGAGGGTGAGGTAGTGCAGGCCGACGTCGACGAGGAAGCGGAGACGCTCGTTGATCTCCTTGAGCACACGCTCGGCGATCTGGCGTTCGCGGTCGGACAGCGACAGCTCGCGCAGAAAGGTCAGACAGTCGCCGATCGGCAGTGCTGCCACCTCGGCGATGCTCTTGCCGCCGAAGGTGACCGCGAGGCTCACCGGCTTGAGACGCGCTCCGCCGCAGGCCGGACACGGGACCTCACGCATGAAGCCCTCGAACCGCTCGCGACTGGTGTCGGACTCGGCTTCGGCGTGGCGGCGCTGGACCCAGGGGATGACACCCTCGTAGGTGGTGTAGTACGACCGTTCGCGCCCGTATCGGTTGCGGTAGCGGACGTGGACCTGACCGTCGTAGCCCTGGATGAGTGCTGTGCGGGCCTTGGTCGGCAGCCGCTCGAACGCGATGTCGGTGCGGAACCCGATCGTCTCGGCCAGCGCCTGCACGATGCGGGTGAAGTACTCGGAGCTCTGCCCTGCCGACCACGGCGCGAGGGCGCCGTCGTCGAGACTCCGTTCGGGGTCGGGGACGACGAGCTCGGGATCGACCTCCATGGTGGTGCCGATGCCGGTGCAGACCGGGCAGGCGCCGAACGGCGAGTTGAACGAGAACGACCGCGGCTCGAGCTCTTCGAAGGACAGGTCGTCGTAGGGGCAGTAGAGGTGCTCGGAGAAGACCCGCTCGCGGTGCGGGTCGTCCTCGGCGAGGTCGACGAAGTCGAGGGTGACCAGCCCACCGGACAGGCGCAGCGCCGTCTCGACCGAGTCGGTGAGCCGGCGCTTCGCCGAGCTCTTGACCGTGAGCCGGTCGACGACCACCTCGATCGTGTGCTTCTGCTGTTTCTTCAGCGTCGGCGGCTCGGTGAGCTGGTGGACGACGCCGTCGACCCGGGCGCGCGAGTAGCCCTGGCTCTGCAGCGTGCGGAACAGGTCGCCGTACTCGCCCTTACGGGCCCGGACGACCGGAGCGAGCACCTGGAACCGTGAGCCCTCGTCGAGCTCGAGCACCCGGTCGACGATGGACTGCGGCGTCTGCCGGCCGATCGGGCGCCCGCACACCGGGCAGTGGGGGCGCCCGGCCCGGGCGTAGAGCAGGCGGAGGTAGTCGTAGACCTCGGTGATGGTGCCGACGGTGGACCGGGGATTGCGCGACGTGGACTTCTGGTCGATCGATACCGCCGGCGACAGCCCTTCGATGAAGTCGACGTCGGGCTTGTCCATCTGACCCAGGAACTGTCGGGCGTAGGCGGACAACGACTCGACGTACCGGCGCTGGCCCTCGGCGAAGATCGTGTCGAAGGCGAGGCTGGACTTTCCCGAGCCCGACAGCCCCGTGAACACGATGATCGCGTCACGGGGCAGGTCGAGCGAGACGTCCTTGAGATTGTGTTCGCGGGCCCCGCGGATGACGAGTTGGTCCACCACGGCGCCCAGGTTATGTGCCGACGGCGACAAACTCTCCATCGGAGCGTTCGCCCGGAGCAACGAGGGCTGTTTCGGCCCGTCGAGGGTGGTCAGTCGTGATCCGGCCCGTCGTCGTGGCCGCCACGACCATGCGTGCGATCGACGTCATCGTCGTCACCGATCTCGAGCTTGACGACATCGCCCGTCGTCGAGTCGACCTCGACCTCGTGGTCCCCGACGAACTCGACGTCCCAGATCTGGCGACCGTCCTCGAACTTGAGGTCGACCTCGACCGCCGGGACGCCGACGGCGAGCGCGGCGCGAGCGATATCGACCGCCTCCGCGGCGGAGACCACGGGCTGGCTGGCCCCGGGGCCTGCGGACACGTCGTCGCCCAGACTCGGTACCGGGGTGCTGCTCGGCGACGACGTCGCCGACGGGCTCGGCTCCGTGGTCACGCTGGACTCCGGCGTGCCGTCCGGCGTCGACGTCGCGGACCTGTCCGGCGACGCACTGGCCGTTCCGGGATCGGACGAGGGCCCGGTGGCGGCGACCGCCACCAGCGCCGATCCGGCGATCACGATGGCGCCGCCGACTCCCGCGGCGGTCAACCAGGTCGGTCTGGGCATGGCCTTCTCCTTCGCTGCAGGGCACCCGGTGTGGGCGCCTCGGTACGAAGGTTCGCGAGCATGGCCCTAGCGGCGCGCTACCGCGGCCCTAAGCGACGCCTAAGCCAGGATGAACTCGGCCAGGACCGGTGCGAGGACGTCGGGGGCCACGACATGTTCCTGGCCGTGCAGGACGTGGAGTCGTCCGTTGGGCAGTGCGTCCGCGATCTGCCGGCCCGTGTCGATCATCCACTCGGGGCTCGCTCCGCCGGCCAGGACGAGGGCAGGCACGGTGACGCTACTGGCCTGCTGGGCCGGTGTCAGACCGTCCCGGCTGTGCACGCTCGTGACCTCGAATGGGTCGTACAGGATCGTGGGTGCGTTCGCCAACATCGCTGGATCCTGGGCCAGGTGGTCGACGATCTCGGCCGGCATCCCCATCGAGGCCAGGAAGAACGCGACCGCGTCGCCGCGGCGGTCTGCTGCCAACAGTGCCGCGATGTGCTCGGCTTCGTCCTGTTCGGCTTGCCGCTCCTGCGCGCTGCCGGACCCGAACGGCGGTTCGTGCAGCACGATCGTGTCGAGCGGCAGTCCTCGTGCCGCCGCGTGGAGGACGAGGGCCGCGCCGGAGGAGTGGCCGTACACCGACGCCGTCGCGCCGGCCTCGGCGATGAGCGCCGCCAGGTCGTCGATCTCGCGCTCGACCGCGTACGGCGCGGTGTCACCGCTGTCCCCGCGCCCCCGCCGGTCGTAGTTGAACACGGTGAGATGCCGGGAAAGCTCCGCCGCGAGCGGGCGATACGTGGCCCGGCCCTGCAGGGCCCCGCCGACCAGGATCACCGGCTCGCCGTCCCCCAGTCGCTCGAAGGCGATCCGGGTGCCGTCCCGCGACGTCGCGTGACCTACGACCTGCATGATTCCTCCCGTCGTATCTTCAGTACTAGACGGTACAGTACTGAGTACTGATCCGTCTAGTACCCTCTGAGTTGCCGGAGGAAGGTTGTCAGTGATGGAAGAGGTACCTCGAGACGCCGCCGAGTCCGACGTGGCTCCGCGCGACGACGGCGGGTTCGCCGGATCGGGCCGATCCGCCGGGAAACGCCGAGCGATCATGGAGGCGGCCCGGACGGTGTTCCTACGCACGGGGTACGACGGCGCCAGCATGGACGAGGTCGCCGCGCTGGCAGCGGTGTCCAAGCAAACCGTCTACAAGCACTTCGCCGACAAGAGGCGGTTGTTCACCGCCATCATCACCGGCGACATCAGCGCAACCGAGACGCTCACCCACGACATGGTCGCGGCATTGCGCGACAGCGAAGACATCGAGAAGGACCTCCGCCAGTTCGCCCGCCGGCACATTACCGAAGTCACCCAACAGCACCTGATCCAACTGCGGCGCATCATCATCGCGGAGGCCGAGCGCTTCCCGGAGCTGGCCCGGACCTGGTACGCCAGCGGACCCGAACGAGCCCACGCCACCCTCGCCGAACAGTTCCACGCGCTCGCCCGGCGAGGGCTCTTACGCATGGACGACCCGCTGCTGGCCGCCCAACACTTCAACTGGCTGATCCTGTCGATCCCACTGAACTCGGCGCTGTTCCACGGCAGCCACACCGAGTTCACCCCCCGCGAACTCCAGCGCTACGCCGACGAGGGCGTCCGCGTCTTCCTGGCCGCCTACCGCACCCCCTGACCAGAGCGGAGCGGCTTGGCACCTGTGGTTCAGCGTCGGTCATTCCCGGGCTGAGCCGCCCAGGTCGAGCGTCACCTCGGCACCGCCCAACGCCGACCGGCCCGTCGAGAACGTGCCCCCGGAGGACTCGGCCACCCGCCGGGCGATGTCGAGGCCGAGCCCTGTCGAGGCGGCCCGGCTGGTCCCCCGGTCGACGTCGGTGTGGGCGAACCCCCTGCCCGCGTCGGCCACGACGACCCGCGCGCCGCCACCGGACCGACCCTCTAGGCGCACGGCGATCGACGTGCCGTCGGGCGTGTGGGCGAAGACGTTCCCGAGCAGGGCGTCGACCGCTGCCGACAGGTCGGCGGCCGCGACCCGCACCGGCAGCGGACCCTGCGCCAGGGCGACGTCCACGCTGCGGTCGGTGTCCTCCGCCAGCACGGACCAGAAGGCGACCCGATCGGCCACGACCGTCGCGGCGTCGCACCATGCACCGCCCGCCGCCGCCTGGTCCGACCGGGAACGGGCGTCGTTGATGACCTGCGTGACCGCTCGCTCGAGGGCGTCCACGCTCTCGACGATCCCAGGCCGCTCGCCGTCCGGCAGTGCCTCGGCCTCCAGCCGGAGGGCGGTCAACGGCGTCCGCAGCCGGTGCGAGAGGTCGGCAACGGACTCCCGCTCCTCGCGCAACATGCCGCCGATGCGTTCAGCGAGGTGGTTGAGGCCCGTGGCCACCTCCCAGATCTCCGATGGGCCGCCGGGAACTGCGCGGGCGTCGAGATCGCCCGCGGCCAGCCGGTGGGACACCTCCGACGCCTCGACCACCGGACGGACCAGGTTCCGGGCCAGCCGGTCGGCCACCAGGACGCCGAGCGCTACCAGCCCGGCACCCACGGCTGCGAGCACCAGCCAGGTCCGCACGACTCCGTCGGTGAGCTCGGCGGAGGTCACGAACGTCTGGACCACCGCCGTGCCCTCGGCCAGGCCGACGGCGACGAGCACGACACGCCCGCCGTCCGCCTCCGCGACCAGGCTCTCGCCCCGCGTCGCCGCCAACTCCACCGCGTCCGACCGCTCCGCCGGGGCGCCCACCGCGCTGCCGTCGGGGTAGAACACGGTGAACGGCTGGTCCGTGTCGGCCTGTGCGGCCGCCAGGGCGAGCTCGACGGTCTCGCTGTCGGAGGTGGCGACGACAGGCGTCAGGGCGTTTGCCCTCCCGGCGCCTGCCGACACGGCCTGGTCGGCCGTCGTGGAACGGATCAGCACGGCCAACGGCACCAGGAACGCCACCAGGACCAGCGAGGTCGTCGCCGCGACCAGCAGCGCCAGGGACCTCCTCACCGGGTCACCGGCCCGCCCGGCCCGCACACACTCATGCCGGTGGAGGTGTCAGCTTGACGCCGACGCCACGCACGGTGTGGACGAACCGTGGCCGCTGCGCCGTCTCCCCCAGCTTGCGACGCAGCCATGACAGGTGGACGTCGACGGTCTTGTCGGCGCCGCCGTACGGCGCCTGCCATACCTGCGTCGACAGCTCGCGTTTGCTCACCACCTGGCCGGGACGGGCCGCGAGGTAGTGCAGCAGGTCGAACTCGCGCGGCGTCAGCTCCAGGGCGGATCCGTCGAGCACGGCCTCCCGCGAACGCGGATCGATGCGCAATCCACCCACGACCACGGTCGGGTCGGCGGCGGCATCGGGGCCTGCTCTGCGCAGGACGGCACCGATCCTCGCGTGCAGCTGCGCGCCGCTGAACGGCTTGACCAGGTAGTCGTCCGCCCCTGCTTCCAGCACGGCGACGATCTCCGGGTCGCCGTCCCGCGCAGTCGCCACGATCACCGGAACGTCGTCGACGGCGCGGAGCATCGCCAGCACGTCGCGACCGTCCAGGTCGGGCAGGCCGAGGTCGAGGACGACCAGATCGGGATGCTCGGCCATCGCGAGTTGGAGTCCCTGCCCTCCTGTCGCAGCCGACGAGACGGCGTGCCCGTGCTCCCCGAGGGCACGGATCAACGCCGAGCGGATCGTCGGATCGTCCTCGATGAGGAGCACGTGGACCACGCTGGAACGCTATCCGAGGCCGACTGCCGGCAGCGGTCGCAGAAGCGGACATTACGGCGGCATTAGCCTGGCGTTATGGTCCGGTTCGACAGGCTCTGCGTGTGAGCGACGATCCCAGGCGGTTTGCCCGCGGTCTGGCCGTCGCCGGCTGGCTCGCGACCGTGGCCGTCGCCGCCGCCGTCACCCTCGCGGCGGTCTCGGTGCTCGGTTCCGGGATCTTCGGCGGCTCGACGCGCACGATGAGCCAGGGGGAAGTGGCCCGGGCACTCGCGGCCGCGTCCGTGTCGCCCGAGCCCGGCGCTGCGAGCTCGCCGCCCGCGGCGGGCTCCTCCCCCGCGTCGGATGCCACCGTCATCAGCAGTGCCGGCGGCAGCGTGATCGCCCGGTGCAACGGTCTGGATGCGGAGGTGGTGTCGTGGACACCGGCCCAGGGCTTCCGTGCGGAGACCGTGGAACGGGGACCGTCACCGGAGGTGAAGGTCGAGTTCGAGGCCGACGACCGGGATGTGAAGGTCGATGTCCGGTGCGTGGACGGCAGGCCCACCGCCGAGATCGACGACGACGGCGACGAGGACTGAGCAGGCCTGCGGATCATTCGGCTTGACGGTGGCCCTACCGTCGACATCGTGCAGGAGTTCCCGCCGGGCCGGCCCGCTGATCCGTCCGAGAACGGGTCGGACGACACCGCCATCGGTGACGTCGCGGCGCCGGAACCGGCCGGGGTCGGCCCGGTCACGGCAGCCACCGACCGGCTGGTCGGTCGGGTCGAGCGGCTCGACCGGGGGGATCTGGGCGAGCCGAGCCTGTGCACCGGTTGGAGCCGGGCCCACGTGGTGAGCCATGTCGCCCGGAACGCCGATGCGCTGACCAATCTGCTCACCTGGGCGAGCACGGGGGTCGAGACGCCGATGTACGCCAGCGCGGAGGCTCGTGACGCCGACATCGCCGCCGGCGCCGAAGGCGACGCCGGCACTCTCCTCGACGAGCTGCGGGCTTCCGCACAGCGGTTCTCGACCGCGGTCGCCTCCATGCCCGACGAGGCCTGGGAACGGCAGGTGCGGCTGGGAGCCGCTGCAGCCGGGGCCACGATCCCCGCACGCCGGGTCCTCTGGCAGCGTCTCAAGGAGGTCGAGATCCACCACGTCGACCTCGACGCCGGGTACACGCCCGCCGACTGGGCGCCGTGGTTCGTGGACCGGGCACTGGCGGAGACACTGAGGATGTTCGGGCGCCGCGACGACGTGCCCGGCCTGACCCTCGTCGTCGACGGCACCACGGAGCGGCTCGGGCCCGGTGGGGACACCACCGTCTCCGGACCGGCGGCGGCGATGCTCGGCTGGCTGACCGGACGCTCCGCGGGCGACGACCTCTCGGTCGACCCTGCCGGGTCGCTGCCGCCGCTGCCCGCCTGGGCCTGATGAGCATCTACAGCGGACGGGTCGTGCCGGGCGGGCCGCCCGCCGTCCGCGAGCTCACACACCTGATCGTCACCAAGGCCTCGGTCGGCCCCATGGACAACAACGTCTACGTCCTGCGCTGCCGCCGCACCGGCGAGGAACTCGTGGTCGACGCGGCTGCCGAGCCCGACCGCATCCTGGCGTTATGCGGCGAAGGGCCGCTCGTCTGGGTGGTGACCACGCACCGCCACCCCGACCACTGGCAGGCGCTCGCCGAGGTGGTCGAGCGCACCGGCGCGGCGACAGTCGCACACCCGGACGACGCGCCCGCGATTCCGGTGACGACCACGGAGCCGGTGGTCGACGGCGACCGGGTGGGGGTCGGATCCAGCACGCTGGAGGTCGTGCACCTGGTCGGACACACGCCGGGCGGCATCGCCCTGCTCTACGACGACCCGACCGGCGCACCCCACGTCTGGACCGGCGACAGCCTCTTCCCCGGCGGTGTGGGCAACACTCGGGGCTCGGCCGACGCCTTCGAGCGCCTCCTCGCGGACGTCACGGCCAAGCTGTTCGACCGCCTCCCGGACGAGACCTGGGTGTACCCCGGACACGGCGACGACACCACGCTCGGCGCGGAGCGCCCACACCTGCCGGAGTGGCGATCCCGCGGCTGGTAACGCAGCCCCCGGTCGCCGGCGCCCCGCTCACCGGCGTCACCGTCGCAGACATGGCGGCGCTGGATCACCCGGCCGTCGCGATCAAGATCTCCGATGTCAGGCGGGCCCACCCCCAACCATGGGCGCCGGTGTTCGGCAACACCATGGGCGCGCAGCGGGTCGTCGACTACGTCGACGCGACGGCCGACCTGGACGACCTGGGCTCCCTGCGGGTGAGCGGCACCGGAGCGTACGTCCAAGACGGCGAGCGGCCCCGGCCGGACGACGTGTTCGCCAAGCCGGCCGCTACCTTTCGACAACAGCCCTGGGGTCCGCACGTGACCACCGACGGCAACCAGGTCAGCGCGGTGAACGTACTGATCCTCGAGGTCGCGTCAGAAACGCGCAAGATCGGTGACGGCTCCGGCGCACCGGTCCCGGTCCTGGAGTTGGTGGACGCCGCTGGCGGGTTCGTCGCCCTGACCGAGCTCTCCGCTCCGTCGGCGGACGTGATGGTCCGCTGAACCCTGTCGGCGTCACGCCGTGGGCCTGGCGGAGCGTTCGGTGCGGCGGACGTCGCGGCGCGTCTTGGCCAGGCTCGCCACCGTGGTGACGAGCAGCGTCACCACGATGACCGCGAGCGAGAGCCAGATCGGCACCTCGGGCACCCCCTCGAGCGGCTCTCCGCCGTTGACGAACGGCAGGTTGTTCTCGTGCAGCGCGTGCAGGACCAGCTTGACCCCGATGAACCCCAGGATGACCGCGAGGCCGGCGGAGAGGTAGATCAGCCGGTTCAGCAGTCCCCCGATCAGGAAGTACAGCTGGCGCAGGCCCATCAACGCGAAGATGTTCGCGGTGAAGACGATGAACGCCTCCTCGGTGAGCCCGAAGATCGCCGGAATCGAGTCGACGGCGAACAGGATGTCCGCGGACGCGATGGAGATGAACACGATCACCATCGGTGTGAACACCTTCTTGCCGTCGACGCGGGTCCGCATCTTGACCCCGTCGAAGTCCCGGCTCAACGGCAGGACCCGTCGAGCCTGGCGGATGACGGCGTTCTCGTACTCGTCGTCGCTGGGGTCGGCGTCCTTGTGCATCTGCTGGTTGGCCAGCTTGACCGCGGTGTAGACGAGGAACAGCCCGAACAGGTAGAACACCCAGGCGAACTCGTTGATGGCCACGGCACCGATCAGGATGAAGATCCCGCGGAGCACGATCGCCAGCAGGATTCCGAACATCAGCACCGACTGCTGGTACTTCCTCGGCACCCGGAACTGGGCCATGATGATCACGAAGATGAACAGGTTGTCGACGGACAGGCTGTACTCGGTCAGCCATCCGGCGTAGAACTCGCCGGCCGCCTGCCCACCGGCCACGAC
>JBOGDU010000226.1:0-10943 GCA_050743145.1 Jiangellaceae bacterium
CTGGCCGAGGGAACGATCACCGCCGCCGATGCCGTCAACGGGTGCGGCTGGACCGACCTGGCCTCGGTTCTCGCCGCGATCCAGAGCGGCAACACCTACGTCAACGTGCACACCAACGACGGCGTGGCGCCACCCAACACCGGGCCCGGGGACTTCCCCGGCGGCGAAATCCGCGGCCAGATCCGGTAGCGACATCCACCGAGAGCAAGTTCGGAAGAGGGCCCCGACCGGGCCCTCTTCCCTGTCACGGGACGGTAGCGCGGCCCCCGGCACAGCGATACGGGCTGCTCGGGCGGTGCGCCGCAGCAACCGCGCTAGCACAGGCGATGCCCGACGCCCGGCACCAATCCCTGGAGGGTCAGCCACGCGAGGTCGCTGCCCAGGCGATCGCTCCCGTGCTGATCGATAAGCGTCTGTTCGACGACATCGACGAAACGGTGATCCTCGAGCATCTGCGCCTGCTCCAGTCACCGTTCGCGACGCACGTCACCCATCGCGTCGTGCGCTGACCGCCGGCAGGCGAGCAGACGAGCGGACCACGAGCGATGATGGTGGCTTGCATGAACCGAGCCACAGCCCAGCGGGAGATCGGGCGGTCTGAAGCGACATGGAGAACGAGCGATGACTGAGTCCGATCGCGCTGCCCTGGCCCGCTCGATCATCGACGAGAACCTGTACATGGTCCTCGCCACCGCCGACGCGTCCGGGCGCCCCTGGGCGACGCCGGTCTACTACGCGGTCGCCGACTATCGCGATTTCTACTGGGTTTCATCGCCCGACGTCACCCACTCGCGCAACATCGCGACCCGGCCGGACGTCGGTATCGTGATCTTCGATTCACGAGCGTCCATCGGCACCGGCCAAGGCGTGTACATGCCGGCATCGGCCGAGCAGATCTCCGGCCCCGACCTGAACCTGGGCATCGACGTATTCTCCCAACGCTCCATCGCCCATGGTGGAACGCGGTGGACGCGAGATGACGTCAGCCCGCCCTCGCAGATGCGGCTGTACCGCGCGACGGCCTCCGAGTACTCGATGCTCGTCAAGGACGGCCGCCCTGACCATCGGCTCGTGGTCGAACAGCTCTGACCACGCCGACCGCGCCCATCACGTTCCCACGCGCCGCAGTGTGATCCAACGTGGTTTCCGGTTCGGGGTAGGCGTCGTAGGTATCACCCCGCTTGAGATGACCCGTGGCGGTACGAGGTCCGACGAGTGGTTATCGAGTGGCGTTCGCCGACGCGTGGCACACTCGGATCGAGTCGCCAGGCTGAGGGGATGTGGTGCCGATGGGCATCATCTCGCGTGGATTCTCCGGGCGCCGTCGCGCCCACGACCCCCACCTTCCGCCCGGGCAGTACCTCACCGATGACTTCCCGGTGCTTTCCGCCGGCCCCACTCCGCGGGTGCCGTTGGACGAGTGGGAGTTCGCGATCACCACCGAGTCCGGGCAGGTTCACCGCTGGGATTGGGCGGCGTTCCGGGCGCTGCCGTCCGAGAACGTCACTGTCGACCTGCACTGTGTGACCCGATGGTCCAAGCTCGGCACGTCCTGGGAGGGTGTCTCGCTGGACACCCTGGTCGAGGACGTCGAGACGGCTGCGGACTTCGCTCTGGCGCACTCCTACGGCGGGTACACGACGAACCTGCCGGTCGAGGATCTGCTCGACGGCAAGGCATGGGTCGCCTTCCGTTACGACGGCGACGACCTCGTACCCGCGCACGGAGGGCCGGCGCGGCTGCTCGTGCCGCACCTCTACCTGTGGAAGAGCGCGAAGTGGGTCCGCGCCATCACGCTGTCCGACACGGACGAACCGGGATTCTGGGAGAGCGCCGGGTACCACAATTACGGCGACCCGTGGCGCGAGCAGCGGTACTGGGGCGAATGAGCTGGCGGGTCGCGACGGTCGTCGCAATGCACGATCAGACGTCCACCGCGCGGAGCATCGTCCTCGACGTGCCGGAGTGGCCCGGCCACGACGCCGGCCAGCACGTCGACGTGCGCCTGACTGCGCCCGACGGATACAGCGCGGTGCGCTCCTACTCGATCGCCTCGGCCGTCGACGGGCAGCAGATCGAGCTCGGGGTCGAGCGGTTGCCCGACGGCGAGGTGTCGCCGTACCTGGCGGACGACCTGGTCGTCGGCGACGTGCTGGAGATCCGCGGTCCGGTCGGCGGCTGGTTCGTGTGGCGCCCGGATCAGCCCGAGTCGGTCCAACTGATCGCGGGTGGTTCCGGCGTCGTCCCCCTTCTCGCGATGGCGCGTGCGCACGCGTCGGTCGGGAGCCGCGCGCCCATCCGGCTGCTCTACTCCGTCCGCGATGCGGCGTCGATCCTGTACGGCGCGGAGCTGGACCGGCTGTCACGTCGTGGCGGAGGCCTGGAACTGACCTACGCCTACACCCGGCTCGCGCCGGATGGTTCACTGCGCCGGCCGGGTCGCATCGACAAAGCCTTGGTCGCCGATGTCACCTGGCCGGCCGCATCCGAGCCGACCTGCTACGTCTGCGGACCCACGGCCTTCGTCGAGACGGTCGCCGACCTGCTGACCGCGGCCGGGCACGATCCGGCCCGGGTCAGGACCGAACGCTTCGGACCCAGCGGAGGCCCCAGATGAGTGCCGACTCCCCGTCCTACCTCGACGGCAACGCCGCCGCCGGTGAGCTACGCGAGGTCTTCGCGGTCGAGGTCACCACGGCCACGGGACAGTGCGTCGGATGCGGCCGCACAGCGGTGCTCGCCGCGTCCCGGCTCTACGTCCGGGCACCGGGCCTGGTCGCCCGCTGTTCCGGTTGTGACGGCGTCCTGGTCCGCCTGGTCAAAGGCCCGGGAAGGACCTGGCTCGACCTGCGCGGGCTGGCCTACCTTCAGCTCGTCATGCCCGACGAGGAGGACGGTCCACCCCTGCCCTGAGCCGCGTTCGCAGCTTGCGCGGCCCCACCAACAGGATGGTTCGGGTGGTCGGTCCATCTGACCTGGGCAAACGGCATCGCGGACTCGAAACCGTCCTGTTCGTCGGGCCGGGCATGCACTGGCCGGCAGGAGACTCCACGAGCGGTAGACGACGCCGACCTGTGGTGACCGAGGGCGCTGCTCGCGGTCTGGTCGTCGCTCGTGGTTCGCGAGCGTTACATGCCGTAGGTCTCGAGCAGTCGCAGCCAGACCTCGCTCACCGTGGGGAACGCCGGGACGGCGTGCCACAGGCGGTCGAGCGGAACCTCCGCCGTGACGGCGATCGTCGCCGAGTGCAGCAGTTCGGCGACGCCGGGACCGATGAACGTCACGCCGAGCAGTACCCGGCGCGACTCGTCCACGACAGCCTTGGCCCGTCCCTTGTAGTCCTCACCCTGCAGATACGCACCGGACACGTTCCCGATCTCGTACTCCACGACCCGGACGTCGTGACCCTGCTCACGGGCCGCGGCCTCGGTGAGGCCGACGGCGCATGCTTCGGGGTCGGTGAAGACGACCTGAGGTGCCCCAGCGGCATCGGATGTGGCTCGCAGCCCGGTCGCATCGTCGGTTTCACCACGCGCTCGCGCGACGATGACATCGCCGCAGACCCGAGCCTGGTACTTGCCCATGTGCGTGAGCAGGTTGCGTCCGTTGGCGTCGCCGACGGCGTAGAGCCAACCGCCGTCGACACCGTGCGCGCGGAGGCTGTCGTCGACGTCGACGGGCCGCCCCGCTTCCAGCCCGACCGACTCGAGGCCGACGTCGTCGGTGTTGAGCCGCCGACCGGTGGCGACGAGCACCTCGTCGGCCTCGAGCGTCCCGCCGTCGGAAAGGCTGAGCGTGACGGGTCCGTCGGCGTCGCGCGAGACCTGCGTGACCCCGGTTCCCGTCCGCACGCTGACGCCTTCGTCCTCGAACGCGGCGGACACCATCTCGCCGGCCAACGGTTCCAAGCGCCCGAGCAGCCCGGTGCCGCGAACCAGCATCGTCACCTCGTCCGCTCCGAGGCCGCGGACCGCGTGGGACATCTCGCACGCGACGACCCCACCGCCGATGACCGCCAGCCGCCGCGGAACGGAGCGCAACGACGTGGCCTCGCGGCTGGTCCACGGGTGAGCATCGACCAGTCCTGGCACGGGTGGAACGGCCGCCCGGCTGCCCGTGGCCACCACGACCGCATGCCGTGCGGTCAGCCGCCGTGACCCGTTGGACTCGACCTCGACCGAGCGGGCGCCGGCGATCCGGCCGTGGCCGCGGACGAGCTCTGCGGGCAACCCGGCGAGCCAGCGGACCTGGCCGCTGTCGTCGTGGTTGCTCGTGGCCTCGTCACGGCGTGCCAAGGCCGCGTCGGTGTGGAGTGGGCCGGTGACAGCCTCCGCGGCACCAGGTGACCGGCGCGCCGCGGCGACGACGTCGACGGGACGGAGCAGGGCCTTGCTGGGCACGCAGGCCCAGTACGAGCACTCTCCGCCGACCAACTCGGACTCGACGACCGCGGCGGTGAGACCTCCGCGCACGACGCGCTCCACCACGTTCTCTCCCGCCGGCCCGCCGCCGAGGACGACGACGTCGAACACGTCCTGACCCTGTTCCATGGCCATCTCCTGTTGGCTCTGGTCGGCAGCGCAGTCGCCATCATCGCGGACGACCGCATTCGAGGCTCTCGCCAGTGCGACGGAGCCGGTGCCGCGCGGAACGAAGGGGCCGAACGTCCCGTCGAACGGGACTTCCTGCCTCTGCCCCGACCGGGTCGTCGACGCCACGATGGGAGTGTTCGAGGAGGGAGAACGTGATGCATGCACTGGTCGTGTACGAGTCGATGTTCGGCAACACCGAGGCCATCGCCGAGGCCGTTGCCGCAGGCGTGGGGACGCACATGAGCGTCGAGGTGGTGGAGGTCGGCCACGCGAGCCCGGCGCTGGATCAGGCCGTCGACCTGCTGGTCGTGGGCGGACCGACCCACGCGTTCGGGATGAGCCGGCCGCGGACCAGGGCATCAGCCGCGGAGCAGGCGACCACCGGCCTGGTCTCCACCGGCCCCGGACTGCGCGAGTGGCTCGAGACCCTCGAGTGCCCTGGAACGACGATCGCCGCCGCCTTCGACACCCGCGTCGACAAGCCTCGGCTCCCGGGCGCTGCGTCGCACGGCGTCGAGAAGCGGCTGCGCCGTCTCGGCTGCACGATCGCGGCGCGCGGCACGAGCTTCTTCGTCGAAGGGACGAGCGGACCGCTGATCGCCGGTGAGCAGGACCGCGCCCGCCGGTGGGGCGAGAGCCTGGCAGCCGCCGTGGTCGCCCAGCACGTCTGATCACTGCTGCAGTGGGCGAGGGTGACAGACTGGGCCGCATGGCAGCGGAGCCTCAGACGATGTACGTGCCGAGGTTCTACATGCGGCAGAAGATCACTGTGATGGTCAATCAGTACGAACTGTTGGCCGCGAACCCGGACGGCACAGAGGGCCCGCTGTTGGGCTTCGCGCAGCAGAAGCGTATGGCCCTCAAGGAGGAGATCCGCTTCTACGCCGACCGGGCCAAGACGCAACCTGTCTTCTCGTTCAAGGCGCGAAAGGCGATCGACCTCAACGCGGGGTACGACGTCCGCGATCCCGCTGGCCAGCCCCTTGGCTCCTTCCGGAAGGACTTCGGCAAGAGCCTGCTGCGGTCGAGTTGGCACCTGTCCGGTCCTGGACTCGAGGCCTTCGGAAGCGAGCGCAGACCGACCATCGCGGTGCTGCGCCGCGTCTGGGACTTCATCCCCTTTCTCGGCGAGGTCTGGGTGCCGTTCATCTTCCACTTCGACTTCGTCGACACCGCGTCCGGGCAGGTCGTGATGACCAGCGAGCGGAGGAAGGCGATCCGCGACCGCTACACGGTGACGGTGCCGGACGAGCGCCTCGACTTTCGTTTGGCCGCATCGATGGCCGTCGCGCTCGACGCCCTGCAGAGCCGCTAGGTCTGCGTGTGCCGGCACGTATCCGCAGCGACATACGTTGGCAGCCGTGAGATGCCGTAGTCAGGAGGAGGCCAGGTGATCGGCGGCATGCCGACTGAGCTGGACGACGGCGAGCCGGACGACCTCGCCGTCGACCTGGACGCTCCCGACCAGCATCAGCTCGCCGGCGGCGCTCGCCGCGGCCTTTCCACGCTGCTGGCCGTCGGCGGCGCGGTCGGCTTCGTGGCGTCCTTCGTGCTGACGGTCGAGCTGATCAGGCTCCTCGAGGATCCCGCCTACGTCCCCAGTTGCAGCTTCAACCCGGTGCTGAGCTGCGGCTCGGTCATGCAGACCTGGCAGGCCGACATGCTCGGTTTCGCGAACACGCTGGTCGGCATCGCGGCCTTCGCGGTGGTCGTGACAGTCGGCGTCACGCTGCTGTCCGGCGCCACCCTGCCGCGGTGGTTCTGGCTGGGGCTGGAGGCAGGGACCTTCGTCGGTGCCGTGTTCGTGCACTGGCTGATCTACCAGAGCCTCTACGACATCGGTGCACTGTGTCCGTACTGCATGGTGGTGTGGGTCGTCACGATCCCGATCTTCTGGTACGTCACCGTCCACAACGTGCAGGCGGGGCACTTCCGGACATCGCCTGGCGTGCGGAGTTTCCTGGTGCGTAACCGCGGCCTCGTGCTCGGGCTGTGGTTCGTGGCGCTCGCCGTCCTGGTGCTGATCCGGTTCTGGGACTACTGGTCCTCGCTGGTCTGACCGACGTCAGACCCGGCCGACGTCGACCTGACCGGGGCGGCCTCATCCGGGCCGTGCGCTACGCTGACGGCGTGGTGCGAGGCCTGCTCCTCCTTACCGGGCCGCGCTGACCTCCAGCGGACGCTCCAGCAAGCGTCGCGTCAGCGTGGCGGACCCCTCCTGTGCGAGGGGTCGCCCTGTTTTCCGGCTCACCACCTCCGCAGGCCCGCCGACGAACGACGAGGGACGACGACACCCGATGAGCGAGACCCAGACACCCGCGGACACGGCGACCCCCGGACCCGCCGACACCCCGACGCCGTACCGCTACTCCAGCGTGCTGGCGGCGGAGATCGAGTCGCGCTGGCAGGACCGGTGGGAAGCCGACGGCACGTTCGAGGCCGCCAACCCGACCGGCCCGCTCGCAGGTGATGTCGCCGGTCGGCCCAAGTTCTTCCTCATGGACATGTTCCCGTACCCCTCGGGGGAGGGGCTGCACGTCGGGCACCCGCTCGGCTACATCGCCACCGACGTGCTCGGGCGATACCGGCGCATGTGCGGGGAGAACGTGCTGCACGCCCTGTCCTACGACGCGTTCGGCCTGCCGGCGGAGCAGTACGCCGTCCAGACCGGCCAGCACCCGCGGGTCACGACGGAGGCCAACATGGCCACGATGCGGCGGCAACTGCGGCGCCTGGGCTTGGCGCACGACCGCCGCCGGTCGTTCGCGACCACGGATCCCGGGTACGTCCGGTGGACCCAGTGGATCTTCCTGCAGATCTTCGGGTCGTGGTACGACGCCGAGGCCGACGGTGGCCGCGGCCGGGCCCGGCCAGTCGCCGAGCTTGTCGACGCGTACGAGTCCGGCCGACGGGCCACGCCGGACGGCAGCCCGTGGTCGGAGCTCGACGACCTCGAGCGTCGCGGCATCGTCGACTCACAGCGGCTGGCCTACGTCTCCGAGGCGCTGGTCAACTGGTGCCCGGGCCTGGGAACGGTGCTGGCCAACGAGGAGGTCACCGCCGAGGGCCGCAGCGAGCGCGGTAACTTCCCCGTCTTCAAGCGCAGCCTGCGTCAATGGATGATGCGCATCACGGCCTATGCCGACCGGCTCGTCGACGACCTCGAACGGATCGACTGGCCGGACAAGGTCAAGACCATGCAGCGCAACTGGATCGGCCGGAGCTCGGGCGCGAGCGTGAGTTTCCCGGTCACCACTGCGAACGGTGAGGGCCACCCCCTCGACGTGTTCACGACGAGGCCCGACACGGTGTTCGGGGCGACGTTCATGGTCGTCGCTCCGGAGCATCCGCTGCTCGACGTGCTGACCGCGCCGGGGTGGCCCGACGGGACGAAGGACGGGTGGACCGGCGGACACTCCGATCCGGCCGGCGCGGTCGCCGCATACCGGGACGCGGCTGTGGGGAAGACCGAGGTGGAGCGGCAGACCGAAGGGCGCGAGAAGACCGGCGTGTTCACGGGATCGTTCGCCGTCAACCCCGCCACCGGCGCCAGGATCCCCGTCTTCGTCGCCGACTACGTGCTGATGGGCTACGGCTCCGGGGCGATCATGGCCGTACCGGGCCAGGACGAGCGCGACTGGGAGTTCGCCGAGCGTTTCGACCTGCCGATCGTGCGGACGGTACGACCCCCCGACGGGTGGGCCGGCGAGGCTTACCTGGGCGAGGGGCCGGCCGTCAACTCCGCCAACGACGAGATCTCGCTCGACGGCCTGCCGGTCGCCGAGGCCAAGGCCGCCATCATCGACTGGCTCGCGGCCAAGGGCGTCGGCGAGGGCACCGTCACCTACCGCCTGCGCGACTGGCTGTTCAGCCGGCAGCGGTACTGGGGTGAGCCGTTCCCGATCGTCTACGACGAGCACGACCTGCCGGTGGCGCTGCCCGACCCGATGCTGCCCGTTGAACTGCCCGACATCCCCGACTACTCGCCCCGGACGTTCCCCCCCGACGACACCACCTCGGAGCCGGAACCGCCGCTGGCACGGGTGCCCGAGTGGGTCGAGGTGGACCTCGACCTGGGAGACGGCCCTCGGCGGTACCGTCGCGACACCAACACCATGCCCAACTGGGCCGGATCCTGCTGGTACGAGTTGCGCTACGTCGACCCCACGAACACCGAGCGGCTGGTCGACCCGGAGAACGAGCGGTACTGGATGGGTCCACGGAGACCGGGCGACACCGGTGGCGTCGACTTCTACATCGGCGGTGTCGAACACGCTGTCCTGCACCTGCTCTATGCGCGTTTCTGGCACAAGGTGCTGTTCGACCTGGGCCACGTCTCCAGCGAGGAGCCGTTCTCCAAGCTGTTCAACCAGGGCTACATCCAGGCGTACGCCTTCACCGATACGCGGGGGCAGTACGTGCCGGCCGGGCAGGTGTTGGAGAAGGTCGAGGGCACCGAGACGACGTACCTGTACGACGGTGCGGACGTCAGCCGCGAGTACGGGAAGATGGGCAAGAGCCTGAAGAACGTCGTCTCGCCGGACGAGATGTACGACGCGTACGGCGCCGACACGCTGCGTGTCTACGAGATGTCGATGGGGCCGCTGGACGTGTCGCGGCCGTGGGACACCCGGGCCGTGGTGGGATCGCTGCGGTTCCTGCAGCGCCTGTGGCGCAACGTGCTCTCCGAAGAGACCGGCCGTCCCGTCGTCGCCGACGAACCCGCCGATGACCCCACACTGCGGATCCTGCACTACACGATCGACGCCGTTCGCGCCGACATGACGGCGCTGCGCTTCAACACCGCGATAGCGCGCCTGATCGAGTTGAACAACCACTGCACGAAGCTGCCGGCGGTCCCGCGCGAGGTCGCCGAGTCACTCGTGCTGCTCGTGGCACCGTTCGCGCCGCACGCCGCAGAGGAGCTGTGGTCGCGGCTGGGCCACCCGGACTCGCTCGCACGGGAGCCGTTCCCGGAAGCCGATCCTGCCCTCCTGGTCGAGGAGACCGTCACCTGCGTCGTCCAGGTGGCGGGCAAGGTTCGTGACCGTCTCGACGTCTCGCCCTCGGTCGACGACGAGACACTGCGCCGACTGGCTCTCGACTCGCCCGCCGTGAAGCGTGCACTCGACGGCAGGGACGTCCGGACCGTCGTCGTGCGCGCACCGAAGCTGGTGAACGTCGTCCCGGCGTGAGGCCGCAGGCACGAGGTACCCTCCCGGCCATGGGCCGGGCCGTCGCGATCGTCACGGACTCGACGGCCTACCTGGACATCGAGCGGATCGCCGGCGGCGACATCGCGGTCGTGCCGTTGCAGGTTGTCGTCGACGGCCGTTCGCACGAGGAGGGGACGACCTTCGGCCCGCGCGATCTCGCCGACGCGCTGCGGCGGCGGGTGCGGGTGAGTACGTCGCGGCCGAGTCCGCGCGCGTTTCTCGATGTCTACGAGTCTGCCGCGGCATCGGGGGCGGGCGGGGTCGTGTCTGTGCACATTTCCGGGTACCTGTCCGGTACCGCCGATGCCGCGCGGCTGGCCGCGCACGATGCGCCGGTTCCTGTCGAGGTGGTCGACTCGCATTCATTGGGGATGGGCCTGGGTTATGCCGTGCTGTCCGCGGTCGAGGCGGCCGATCGTGGCCTGGCGCTGGACGAGGTTGCCGAGGTGGCCCGTCAGCGGGCGCTGCGGTGCTCTGCGTTCTTTTACGTCGACACGCTGGAGTTTCTGCGCCGGGGTGGGCGGATCGGGGCCGCCGCGGCGCTGCTGGGTACCGCGCTGGCGGTGAAGCCTCTGCTGCACCTGGACGGCGGCGTGATCCAGCCCCTGGAGAAGGTGCGGACCTCCTCCCGTGCGGTCGCGCGGCTGGAGGAGCTGGCCCTGGAACGGGCCGGCCGGGCGCGTGTGGACGTCGCCGTTCACCATTTGGACAACGCCGAGCGGGCCGGCGGGCTGGCCGGGCGGCTGCGGGCACGCCTGCCGGCGCTGGGGCAGATGGTCGTCGCTGAGGTCGGCGCGGTCATCGGCGCGCACGTCGGCCCGGGCCTGCTCGCCGTGGTCGTGTCGCCTCGCTAGGCCGCGCTGTGGATCCTGCCCCCCGCCTGAGGGGCGATGCGCCAGCCGTTGATCGATGTGAGGTTGGTGCGGCCGCGGCCGTGATCGACGTGAGGTTGGGGCTTCCGGGGCGACACAAGGCTCACGCAGCGTCGGCGCCGATCTCACATCGATCATGCTTGGCGACTGGGAAAGGGCTGCCCGGCCGGCCGTTGTCCACAGCGGCGGACCCCGCGGCGGGTTCGTCCACAGCCCGAGCCGACGGCGCCCGGGGTTGCTGCGCGCACTGCCTAGCGTCATCG
>JBOGDU010000227.1:0-3158 GCA_050743145.1 Jiangellaceae bacterium
AGCGGATTCTCGGGCGTGAAGTGAATGGTCGCACCGGAGACCTTGTGCGTCTTGGTGATCTCGACCTTCATGGCTTTCGCCAGGCCTGGGCTCATCGTGAAGAACGAGAGGTGATTCGGCTGCGCGACAAAGCCGACCAGGTCTCCGTGGAGCGCAAAGATCACCGAGGTGCCGTAGGAGATTCGCTCCCGGACGCCAGGAACGCTCGATTTGATCAGCTGCCGCAACTCCTCGAGCACAGCGCGTTGGTCCGGAGACAGCTGGGCCAGGTATTCGTCGACGGCTACTGGATCATCCTTGGTCCTCGCCACAGCGGCCGCCTCACGGGTCACGGGATCATCTTCCGTGCGGGCCGTGAGTCTACCCGGCCTGCGACCACGAAATGATCGAATCGTTAGGGCACTGGGCCGTACCGCCGCGTGTCAGCGCTGGTAGCCACGCAGGTAGTCCACGACGAGCGAGGGCACGAAGTGGGCGTCGTCGCCGGTGGACTCGTCGGGGAAGTCGAAGACTGCGAGCATCATCTGCATCGGGTACGACGGTGGCCTGGAACACGTACGCACCAGCAGGCCGTCGACGAGGAAGTCCGCACTGTCGGCCGTCCAGGCCACGGCGTAGGTATGGAACTCCGCGACGTCGATCAGCAGCCGCACGACGTCGAAGTCGTCGTCCACGTCTGGATCGCGGAACGGGCGGAGTCCCATGCCCACGGCTGCCGACGGCTCCGGCATCACGGCGTTACCGAAAATCTCGGCGACGCAGATCTCCGCCGATCTGTCCGGGCGGTCCTCGAGGCCGACCATCCAGAAGGCCACCATCGACCGTGACGTGACCACGCCGCGCGCCCGCAGCTCGATGTAGTCGCTGTCGGGCGTCCAGCCCCAGAAGGTCTCCTGCTCCTCGCGGACGGTGAGCCCGTCCCGGTACGGCTGCTGGCCGACGGTGCTGCCGACCGGCCCGGA
This sequence comes from Jiangellaceae bacterium, assembly GCA_050743145.1. Classification (GTDB taxonomy): domain Bacteria; phylum Actinomycetota; class Actinomycetes; order Jiangellales; family Jiangellaceae; genus DASRTE01. Next base: position 963 of record JBOGDU010000227.1, read on the forward strand.
GTAGTTGCCGGACTGGATTCCCGACACCCGCAACGGCGGCGTGTGGTCGTCGGCGCACCACAGGCCCTGGTCCGGCGGGATGGTGAGGTGCAGGCACGAGTCGCGGATCTCGTAGCTCGCGGCAGTCGCCGCACGCGAACTCCAGGCAGGCAGGTAATGGGGAAACCACACGGCAGAGTCGAGCTCTGCACCGTCGAAGTCGTCCTCGAAGACCAGGCGCAGGTCGTCAGGGCGCTCGGACACGGAGCCCATCATGCATCAGGAAACCTGCCCGCCTGCTCAGGCGCCGGCGCGTGATCGCCGCGCGGTTCGGTACATGTCGACCAGTTCCTCGGTGGTGGTGGCGTCCGGGGCGGCTTTGTCGTCGCGCCAGCGCCCGGTGAACCTCGGGAACCGCATCGCCAGCCCACTGTGCTCTTTGATTTCTCCCCACCCGGCCGTGTGGTTGGGCGAGAGGGTCAGTTCGGCGCTGAGGACCTCCATAACGAGCCCGGGCTCGAACCACACGTCGGCTGGTTGGCGCGCGTCGACCCGGGCGGGCCGCTGCGAGCGGGCCAGCGGCGCCAGCCGGGCGGGAAGGGCGGCCATCTCGGCGTCGGAGAACCCGGTGCCGCACTTGCCCACAGTGCGGAACACGTCCGCGACCGGGTCGTAGGCGGCCAGCAGCAGCGCCCCGTAGACGCCGCGGCGGCGGCCACGCCCGGCGAACGCGCCCACGACGACCAGGTCGACGGTGTCGGCCAGTTCGGTGCGGTAGTCCCGCTTGAGTTTGATCCACAGCCAACCGCGAGCACCCGCCTGATAGCCGGCGGTGGGGCTCACCGACTTGCACAGCAAACCCTCGCAGCCTTCGGTGACGGCTTGCTCGAAGGCCTCGTCCAATGCGTCGGCGGTGGCGACCTGGGTGGCGGTGGTGAGCCGGAGCCGGTCCGACGTGGTGATCGCCTCGGCCAGTCTGGCCCGCCGCTCTGGATAGGACAGTCGGGTGAGGTCCTGCCCGTCGGCGTAGAGCAGCTCGAAGCAGAACAGGCTCACCGGTACGTCCCGCACGGCCTCGGCGATGCCATGCTTGCGTCGCCGGAACATGACCTCCTGGAACGGGCGCAGCTCCCCGGCAGCCGGGTCGAAGGCGACCACCTCACCTTCGAGGATCGCCTCCTGCGGACCGAGCCCCGCCTGGAGGACCTCGACGACATCCGGGAACTGGTTGCTGATGCGCTCGAGCCGGCGGGTGAACAGCTCGATTCGACCGTCTGCGGTGCGGTGGGCCTGCACCCGGACGCCGTCGTACTTGTACTCTGCCGCGCACTGCCCGCCCAGTTTGGCGAGGATCTCCGCGGCGTCCGACAGCCGCTGGGCGAGCATGGCCCGCACCGGATTGCCGGGGCGCACTTGCAGCTGCTCGACCGCCGCCAACCCGCCGCTGGCGAGTGTGGAGGCGACCAGGCCGAGGTCGCAGCAGATGTTGTAGGCGCGTTCCAGTGTCGGCCGGGCGGCCCGGCCACCGGCGTGCACGACGGCCAGTGCGTCCAGGATGGTGGGGGTTCCCAACCCCAGCCGCAGACTGCCGGTGACCAGCCGCAGCAGGTAGCGGGCCTCCAGCGGAGTCGCCTCGGTGATCAGGCCGGCCAGCAGCTCCAGCTTGCGGCCCTGCGAGCCCTGCCCCTCGGCTCGGGCGATCTGGTGGAGGGTGTCGACCACGACCCGGACCTGCAGGCTTGCTGGCTGGTCGGCAGCGGTGACGACCAGCAACTGCTCGGCGGCCTGGCCGAGGTCGCCGGTCTCCCGCAGGCCGACGCTGACCTGCTCGGGGCTGACACCGGTCGCGGTTGCCACCGCGCGGACGGCGAGCTTTTCGGCAAGGCCCAGATCCACGCCGGCAAACTCCGGCGCGATCAGACCCTGACACAGATAGCACACCGTGGGCAGCAGCTCGGCCGGCGTTTGCGCAAGCAGGACCGCGAGCCGGTCGATCAAAGCCAGCCGGCCACTGGCCTGCTCCAAGTCGTGGTACGTCTCGGCAACGATTCCGTACTGCACGATGCTCCCCTCGCCGCCCGGTGCAAACCGTGACCCGACGGCCGCGCCGGCGGGTAGAGCAACGCTACGGCGCCGAACCCACAACACCGCCAGCGCGGGGGACCGGACCCACTCCACGGTCACTGCTGACGTGGCACTGACGTTGCCCTGGCGGCT
>JBOGDU010000228.1:0-5167 GCA_050743145.1 Jiangellaceae bacterium
GTCCGGTACGCCCGGGCCCGGTCGTCGTCGACACAGAGCACCGAGAACACCGCCACATGGAAGTCGTCGGGTTTGCCGCACTGCTCGAGCGCCCAGCGCACGTACGACGGGCTGGCCGGCTCGGCCAGCACGACGCCGCCGGCCGCCCTGCCCGCCATGGCCAGGGACTTCGGCCCGCGCACACCCGCGAGCACAGGTGGCGGATCCGCAGGCGGCTGGGCGAGTTGGACGTCGTCGAGGCGTACGTGCCGGCCGTGCATGGTGACCCGCTCACCGTCGAGCAGGCGGCGGACCGCGACGAGCACCTCCTCGAGGGTGGTGAGCGGAGAGGCAGGGCGGGCGCCCATCTGCTGCATCCAAGACTGCACGCCGTGTCCGATGCCCGGCAGCACCCGGCCCGGAGCGAGCCCGCACAGCGTCGCGATCTCCATCGCCGTGACGGCCGGGTTGCGGGCGACGGCGGGCAGGATGCCGATGCCGACTTTCAGCCGCTCGGTGACCGCCAGCGCCGACGCGGCCAGGCTCACGCCCGCGGTGAAGAAGCAGTCCTCGATGACCCAGAGCTGGTCGGCTCCGCCATCCTCGAGACGCCGGGCGAGGTCGGTCACCAGGGGTGGCGGGAACGTCCGGTCGAAGCACATGCCGATCTCGGCGCGATTCGTGGGCACGGCGGCACCGTACCGTCGGCCGCCGACGGCGACGCAGGACGGGACGTGGCATGAGCCGGACGGTGCTGGTCCTCAACTGTGGCTCGTCGTCGATCAAGTACCAGCTCGTCGACGTCGCCGACGGCAGCGTCGTCGCCAACGGGCTGGTCGAACGCATCGGCGAGCAGACCGGGCACATCCGTCACGAGGGCCCGGACGGGGAGGTCGACCGCGACGAGATCATCGCGGATCACGAGGCCGGCTTGAACGCTGTCCTGGCGGCCTTCGCCGAGACGGGAGCCTCGCTGACCGATGCCGGCGCCGATGCGGTCGGTCACCGGGTCGTCCACGGGGGCGACCGGTTCGCCGAGCCGGTCCTGATCACCGACGAGGTCGTCGAGACCATCGAGGCCGTTTCCGACCTCGCACCCCTCCACAACCCGGCGAATCTGGCCGGCATCCGGGTGGCACGGGCGGCGCTGCCCGACGTCCCGCACGTCGCCGTGTTCGACACGGCGTTCCACCAGACGCTGCCGCCGCACGCATTCACCTATGCGGTGCCGGAGGTGTGGCGCACCGAGCACGGCGTGCGCCGGTACGGCTTCCACGGCACGTCGGTGGAGTACGTCAGCCGGAGAGCGGCCGAGATGCTCGGACGAGACGCCGGCAACTGCAATCTGGTCGTCCTGCACCTCGGCAACGGCGCCAGCGCCACCGCCGTCGCCGGTGGCCGCAGCGTCGACACCTCGATGGGACTCACCCCCCTCGAGGGCCTGGTGATGGGCACCCGCAGTGGCGACGTCGACCCGGCGGTGGTGGCGCACCTGATCCGCGCCGCCGGCCTGTCGGCCGAAGACGTCGACGACCAACTCAACCGCGACAGCGGGCTGACCGCCCTTGCCGGCGCGAACGACATGCGCGAGGTGCACCGACGGGCCGGGGCCGGCGAGCCGGCGGCGCAGCTCGCGCTCGAGGTGTACTGCTACCGGATCCGCAAGTACGTGGGCGCCTATCACGCGGCCCTGGGCCGCCTCGACGCCGTCGTGTTCACGGCGGGTGTCGGCGAGAACGACCCCGACGTCCGTGCCCGTTCGCTCGCCGGACTCGAGCCGATGGGCATCGCGGTCGACCCGACCCGCAACGGGTCACCGGACCGGGACGCCCGGACCATCTCACCCGACGGTGCCGCCGTCGCCGTGCTCGTCATTCCCACCAACGAGGAGCTGGAGATAGCGCGTCAGAGCCTTGCGGCGGCAAGGCCCTGACGCCACCGACCGACGTACTCGTCGATGAGCTTGCCAACCGGCCGGCCTGCCTTGATCGAAGTACCGTTACTGGGGTCGGAACCCCAGCGATGGTTCTTCGATCATGGTCCAGCACTGGGCGAACCGAGCAGATGCGGCCTACCCGGGTCCGTCGCTTCCCCCGCGACCGAGCCGCCCGGGGCGCTGATCAGTCGACGCGCTCGATGACCAGCGGGAGCAGGTCGGGCCGCGAGCCGGCCGGCGCGATCTCGTAGGCACCCTCCAGGGCATGCAGAGCACGCTCGAATCGGGCCGGCTCGTCCGTGTGAAGCGTCAGCAACGGTTCACCGGCGCGCACGAACGCACCCGGCTTGGCATACATCTCGACGCCCGCACCGGCCTGCACCGGATCCTCCTTACGGGCCCGGCCGGCACCCAACCGCCAGGCCGCGACGCCGACGCCGTACGCGTCCAGCCTGGTCAGCACGCCGTCGGCCGGAGCCAGCACCACGTGGGTCTCCGCCGCGACCGGAAGAGGCGAGTCGAGGTCGCCGCCCTGTGCCACGATCATCGCCCGCCACACGTCCATCGCGGAACCGCCACTCAACGCGTCGGCTGGATCCTTGGCACCGTCCAGCCCGGCGGCCGTCAGCATCTCGCGGGCCAGCGTCACGGTGAGCTCGACGACGTCCTGCGGACCGCCGCCGGCGAGCACCTCGACCGACTCGCGGACCTCGAGGGCGTTGCCCGCGGTGAGCCCGAGAGGGGTGTCCATCCCGGTCAGCAGCGCGACAGTGCGGACCCCGGCGTCGGTGCCGAGGTCGACCATCGTGCGGGCCAGTTCGCGGGCCGAGTCGACGTCCTTCACGAACGCGCCGGAGCCCACCTTGACGTCGAGCACCAGGGCGCCGGTGCCCTCGGCGATCTTCTTGCTCATGATCGACGAGGCGATCAGCGGGATCGCCTCGACCGTCCCGGTGACGTCGCGCAGCGCGTAGAGCTTCTTGTCGGCCGGGGCCAGGTCGGCACCGGCCGCGCAGACGACGGCGCCGACGGACTGCAGCTGGGACAGCATCTCCGCCGCGGACAGGGAGGCGCGCCAGCCCTGGATGGACTCCAGCTTGTCGAGTGTGCCGCCGGTGTGCCCGAGTCCGCGTCCGGACAGCTGCGGCACGGCCGCGCCGCAGGCGGCGACGGCGGGTGCCAGCGGCAGCGTGATCTTGTCTCCCACCCCGCCGGTCGAGTGCTTGTCGGTGGTCGGCCGGCCTGCCTCCGACCAATCCATGCGTGACCCGCTCGCCACCATAGCCGCGGTCCAGCGGGCGACCTCACGGCGGGACATGCCCCGCAGCAGGATCGCCATCGCCAGCGCCGACATCTGCTCGTCGGCGACCGCACCGCGGGTGTAGGCGTCGACCACCCAGTCGACCTGCTCGTCGGACAGCTCGGCACCGTCGCGCTTGGTGCGGATCACGTCGACGGCGTCGAATCCCTCGGTCACGGTCCCGATCCTCCCCGACCCGGTCGGCCACGGCCAACCTGTCATCCCCACGCGGACACCGCCGCCGGCCCAGGCACGCCCGCGACTACCCGAGGTAGGGCGGCGCCTCCCCCCAGCCCCAACGAGGCACGGGAGCGGACAGCGGCGGTGTGGCGCCCGGCTGCGAGTTCGACAGCGCCAGCCGCGTCCCCCACTCGACGTACGCGACGAAGGCCGACCGGAACTCGGGATCGTCCGGCAGGCCGGCAATGTCGGCGGCCTCGCAGATCAGATGCACCCACCGCACACGTTGGCGTTCGGTGATGGACAGACCGAGGTGCTTGGCCACCATGTGCGGGTACCCACCATGCTGTGTCGTGTAGTCGGCCGGCCCGCCGAACACCTCGCCGAGCCAGGTCGCGACGTGCCGCGGATGGTCTGCCGGCATGTCCGCGAACAAGGGCGAGAGGACGTCGTCATCGCGCACACGGCGGTAGAACTCCCCGGTCAGCCGGTCGAACGCCGCACGCCCACCTGCCCACGCGTACACCGTGGGAACGTCGTCATCCATCCGCTGCCTCCATCACCTGTCCCGTCACGATGACATCCGGCCACGTCGGCCGACAGTGGCGCTCGCTGCGGGCGAACAGCGCACGGTCGGAACGCCTCTCTCCGCGGCGCGACCAGCAGTCGCTCAGAGGGCGATCAGCAGGAGGTAGCAGGCCGCGGCCGACCCGAGGAGCGCCGCGCCGTAGCAGGCGACGCCGATCTGTCTGCCGCGCCCTTTGAGCTGCAGGCCGTCGTACAGCGTGTACCGGAACCGATGCGCCCAATGGAACAGTCCGAGGACGCAGAGCCCGAGCAGCACGAGCCGGCTGATCGGATGGCTCATCACCGTGAACAGATCGGCATGGTCGGGTGCCGAGACCCAGCCCAGCGGGAACGCGAGCCCGAACAGGAGAAGCAGGACCGGAACGAGCAGCGCCGTGACCACTCCGCCCGCGCTGAACAGCAGCCAGACCAACGGCTCGACCGGGCGCGTGCGCATCTACCCGACCACCAGCCAGAACACGAAAGCCGACACCGCCGCCAAGGCAACGTACTGCGACGCCACGATCACCGGTGTTGGCACCCGCCACCCCCGCAGGCGTACCGGCATAGCCTGCGGCGTGAGGCCGAACCAGGTGACGGTGTGGAGGATGACGAAGGCAACGGCGACGACGTTGACGAGCACGACGACCGGATTGGCCGCCCAGTCCAGGAAGTCCTGGTACTGCTCGTCTCCCCGCGCAACGGCGCGGACGAGCAGCAGCAGGAATATCACGAACCACGCGACGAAGACGCTGCTCAGCTCTCGCAGGATGAAGACCAGGTACGACCGCTTCGACAGCCACCACCACAGCGACATCTGCGGCTGGTACGGCGACGGGCGGACCCCCACCGAGCTGGAGCGCTGAGTCGTCACCGGGCACCTCGCGGCAGGAGGTAGGCCTTGAGGGACTCCACAGCCGCCGTGAGCTTGTACCGCTGGATGGCGCCGGCCGGGTCCACGTGCTTCGGACACACCCGCGTGCATTCACCGACGAAGGTGCAGCCCCAGAGGCCGTCGGGATGGATCAGCACGTCGAGTCGATCCTGTGCGCCCTGGTCACGAGAGTCGAGGTTGTAACGCTGGGCAAGGGCGATCGCGGCCGGCCCGACGAACTCCGGGTCGAGCCCGAAGACCGGGCAGGCGGAGTAGCACAGCATGCAGTTGATGCACATGCTGTACTGCCGGTACTCGTCCAGCTCCTGCG
>JBOGDU010000229.1:0-2757 GCA_050743145.1 Jiangellaceae bacterium
AGGCCACACAGGACGGGTTGAGGCAGTGCTCGCAGATCCGGGGAAGGTAGAACATGAACGTCTGCTCGAGCTCGAGGGAGATCTTGTCGCTGATCTTCTTCAGCACCGGGTCGTCGGGCAGGATCTCCGAGCTGCCACCGAGGGAGTCGTCCCAGTTGGCCGACCACTCCACCTTCATCGGCTTTCCGTCGATGAGCGACCGTGGCCGAGCGACCGGCATGTGTTCTCCGGCCGGCGCGTTGACCAGCGTCTCGTAGTCGTAGGTCCACGGCTCGTAGTAGTCCTGGATCGAAGGCAGCTTCGGGTTGGCGAAGATCCTGGCCAGCTTGGCGAACCGTCCGCCGTCGCGCAGCCGCAACCGCCCGCGCCGGTCCAGGACCCAGCCGCCGTTCCAGCTGTCCTGGTCCTCGTACGTGCGCGGGTAGCCCTGACCGGGGCGGGTCTCGACGTTGTTGAACCAGACGTACTCGACACCGGGGCGGTTGGTCCACGCCTGCTTGCAGGTGACCGAGCAGGTGTGGCACCCGATGCACTTGTCGAGATTCATCACCATGCCGAGTTGCGCCATGACCTTCATCAGTAGGTCACCTCCTGGCTGCGGCGGCGGACGACCGTCACCTCGTCGCGCTGGTTGCCGGTCGGTCCGAGGTAGTTGAACCCGAACGTGGTCTGTGCGTAGCCACCGGCGAGGTGGGTCGGCTTGACCAGCAGCCGCGTGAGCGAGTTGTGGATGCCGCCGCGCTTGCCGGTCGTCTCCGTGAGCGGCACGTCGATGGTGCGCTCCTGCGCGTGATACACGTACACGGTCCCGGCCGGCATCCGGTGCGAGACGATCGCGCGGCACACCACGACACCGTTGCGGTTGACGGCCTCGATCCAGTCGTTGTCGGCGACGCCGATCGCCCGGCGTCGGCCGGGCTCATCCACATCGTCGGCCCGCCGCGAGACAGCGACAGCATGAGCAGGTTGTCCTGGTACTCGGAGTGGATCGACCATTTCGAGTGCGGAGTGAGGTAGCGGACCGTGAGCGAGCGGCCGCCGTCCTGCGGCGACCCGACGGCGGGCTCGCCGAACAGCAGGGCCATGTCGACCGGCGGGCGGAAACCGGCAACTGCTCTCCGCTCTCGGTCATCCAGTCGTGGTCGAGGAAGAAATGCATCCGGCCGGTGAGCGTGTGCCAGGGCTTGAGGTGCTCGACGTTGACGGTGAACGGCGCGTAACGGCGGCCGCCGGTCTCCGAGCCGGACCACTCCGCGCTGGTGATCACCGGGACCGGGCGGGCCTGGGTGTCGGCGTAGGTGATGCGCCGCTCCTCTGCGCCTTCGGCCAGCTGGTGCAGCGGCTTGCCGACGCGCTGCTCCAGCGCCTCGAACCCCTCGACGGCGAGCCGCCCGTTGGTCGTCCCAGACAGCGCCAGGATCGCGTCGGCCATCTTCACGTCGGTGTCGAGCGCCGGCCGGCCCGCGGCGGTGCCGCGGTCGTACACGCCGTGCCGGGCCGCCAGATCGGCGACCTCCCGGTCGGGCTGCACGGTGACGCCCTTGGTGGTCAGCCCGAGCGTGTCCACGAGCGGGCCGAGAGCCCGCCACTTCTCCGCCACCGCCCCGTAGTCGCGCTCCACCACCGCCACGTTCCCCATGGTCGCGCCGGGAACGGGCGCCTCGCCGGAGGTCCGCCAGTCCCGCCCGACGCCGCCGGGGCAGGCGGTCTCCCCCGGTGTGTCGTGCTGCACGGGCATCATCACGACGTCCTTGCGGACCCCGAGGTGGGTCTTGGCGAGCCGGCTGAACGCGTCGGCGATCGCGGCGAACGCCGCGTAGTCGCTGCGGGTCTCCCAGGGCGGGTCGATGGCCGGGGTGAAGGCGTGCACGAACGGATGCATGTCCGTACTGGACAGGTCGGCCTTCTCGTACCACGTCGCCGCCGGCAGCACGAGGTCGGACAACAGCGTCGTCGATGTCATCCGGAAGTCCATCGACAGCAGGAGGTCGAGCTTGCCCTCGCGTATCTCCTCCGACCAGGTGACGTCGGCCGGGCGCCGTCCGGCGGCGTCGGGTCGGCGCGCAGGTTGGAATCGGTTCCGAGCAGGTGCCGCAGGAAGTACTCGTTGCCCTTGCTGGACGAGCCGAGCAGGTTGGCCCGCCACACCGTGAGGACCCGCGGCCAGTTCCGCGGTGCGTCCGGATCCTCGATCGCCAGCCGCAGGTCGCCGCCGGCTAGTTGTCCGGTCACGTAGGCCGTGGCGTCGACGCCGGCCGCCTCCGCCTCGTCGGCGAGATCCAACGGCGAACGGTCGAACTGCGGGAACATCGGCATCCAGCCCAGCGCGACCGACTGTGCGAGCAGGTCCATGGTGTGCCGTCCCCGCCAGAGCCCCTGCCCGGTCGGGGAGGCGAGCGCGTCGGCCGAGTACCCGTCGTAGCGCCACTGGTCGGTGTGTGTGTACCAGTACGCCGTGCCGGCCATCTGCCGCGGTGGCCGGGACCAGTCCGTGGCCATCGCCAGCGTGGCCCAACCGGTCGCGGGCCGGCACTTCTCCTGCCCGACGTAGTGGGCCCACCCGCCGCCGTTGCGGCCCATCGCTCCGACGACGCCTGTGACGGCCGAGGGTACGAAGCTGGCCTCGGTCACCGTCTCCCGGCGGGTCGCTTTCGAGATCGACGGCTTCGACGCCGGGACCGGGCAGGCATGGAGCGTCGTGGTCCGCGGTGTAGCCCACGTGCTCGAGCGCCTCAACGACGTCTACGCCGCGCAGGA
>JBOGDU010000230.1:0-3334 GCA_050743145.1 Jiangellaceae bacterium
CGTAGGTGCAGCTCGCAGGATCGCGGTCGGTGCGCCAGCGCCGGAACTGCGCGGTGTGCCGGAACCGGGTGCCCTGCATGTGGTCGTAAGCGACCTCGACCACCAGCTCGGGACGCAGCGGCTCCCAGGACAGGTCCTTCTTCGCGTTCCACCGCGACACCGCGCCGGGAAGGCGGTCGGCCTCGTGGGCCTCGGCGGTGGCCCACTCGGCCCACGGATGGCCGTCGGCCGACGTCCGGTACGGCTCCAGCTCGACGACCAGCTCCTCACGGCGCTTCATCGGGAACGACGCGCTGACCCCCACGTGCTGCAGCGCACCGGCGTCGTTGTACAGCCCCAGCAGCAGCGACCCCACGACGGGCCCGCTCTTGTGCCAGCGGAAACCCGCTACCACGCAGTCGGCGGTCCGGTCGTGCTTGACCTTGTACATCGCCCGCTCACCGGGTAGGTACGGCCCGTCGGGTGGCTTGGCGACGACACCGTCCAGGCCGGCACCCTCGAAGCTCCCGAACCACCCGGTCGCCACGGCGAGATCGGTCGTCGACGGCGCGAGGTGGACCGGCGCACCGGATCCGGCGAGCGCCCCCTGCAGCGCCTCGCGCCGGCGGGAGAACGGCTCGCCGATCCACGCCTGGTCGCCGAGGGCCAGCAGGTCGAACCCGACGAAGCTGGCCGGGGTCTGCTCGGCGAGCAGGCGCACCCGCGAGTCGGCGGGATGGATGCGGTTGAGCAGCGCCTCGAAGTCCAGTCGTCCAAAGGTCGCGATGACGATCTCGCCGTCGACGACGCAGCGCGGCGGCAGGTGCTCGCGGGCGGCGTCGACCAGCTCGGGGAAGTAGCGGGTCATCGGCCGTTCGTTGCGGCTGCCGATCTCGACCTCGTCGCCGTCGCGGAACACGATGGCCCGGAAGCCGTCCCACTTTCCCTCGTAGTACATGTCCGGCGGGATGGCCTTGACCGACTTCGCGAGCATCGGAGCGACGGGAGGCATGACCGGCAGATCCATGTCGCCCATCGTGCCCGAGCGGCGCCCGCCGCCGGCGCCGGCCTCGCAATTTCTCCCGAACGCGCCGCCGCGGCACCTTCCGCTGCGGCGCCGCCGTTGCCAGGATGGGAGCTAACTGCCGTGACGGCGGAGGTGTCCGGTGTACGACATCGTCGTGCTGGTGGAACAGGCGCTCACCGACTGGGACGCCCGGCAGATCACCGCCCTCCACCATGACCCGCCCGAACCAGTGCACTACCACGTGCTCATACCGGTCGAGGACGCCGCGTCCCGCGTCGAGGCAACAATCGGTTCGCTCGCGGCCAGTGAGGTCATGGGCACGGCGGCCCTGTACCTAGACGAGGCCGACCTCCAACGTGTCCACGAAGAGGTCCGTCAGGCCAGTGAGTCTGCGCTCGCGTCGTCGATTGCCGCGTTCAGTCGCACCGGTGCGGACGTGAGCGGCGAACTGACCGCGATCGACCCGCTCAGCCGGCTCGCCACCCTCGTCGGCGAACGCGAGAGTGACGAGGTGGTGATCCTCACCCGGCCGCACATCGTCGCCGACCTGCTGCACGTCGACTGGACCCATCGGGCGCGTCGCAAGCTCAAGGTGCCGGTGCTGCACCTGCTCGCCCAGGACGAGCCGGACTGGGAGTCCGAGGCCGAGGACGAGGACGCGCGCGAGGCCCGGAAGGAGAACGGCGCACCCTGACCGTCGATCCGGCTCAGCGCGGGCGGTCGCGGTCCTTGCTCGGCTGGACCCGCTTCGGCTCGCCGGGCATCTTCGGGTAATTGGGCGGATACGGGAGATCGCCCTGGCCGGCGGCCTCGTCGCGTTCGGCCATCTCGAGCAGCGGCTCGAGCGAATGGTGGACGTCGTCGATCGCCGCATGCGGGTCGCCATGCTCGGCATAGCGCGCCGCCACGGTGCGGACGGTGAAGTCGTCGGGCGAGACGTCGGGCAGTTCGTCCCACGTGACCGGCGTGGACACGGTGGCGATGGAGTTTCGCCGGACCGACCAGGCCGAGGCGATGGTGCGGTCGCGGGCGTTCTGGTTGTAGTCGATGAACACGGCCTCGCCGCGCTGCTCCTTCCACCACGCGGTGGTGACATGCTGCGGCATCCGACGCTCGACCTCGCGGGCGAAGGCGATGGCGGCCCGCCGGATCTCGACGAAGGTCCACCGGGGCTGGACGCGCAGATAGACGTGGACGCCGCGCCCGCCGCTGGTCTTCGGGAACCCGACGTAGCCGAGGTCGTCGAGCAGCGGCCGCACGGCGTCGAGGGCGACCCTCCGGGCGTCGTCGAACCCGGTGCCCGGCTGGGGGTCGAGGTCGATCCGCAGCTCGTCGGGATGGTCGACGTCGTCGGCCCGGGTGTGCCAAGGGTGGAAGGTGACCGTGCCGAGGTTGGCCGCCCACGCGACGTCGGCCGGAGAGGTGACGCACAGCGCATCAGCCGAGCGTCCGGACGGGAACGTGATCCGCGCAGTGCGAACCCACTCCGGCGCGAACTTCGGGAAGCGCTTCTGGTAGACCTGCTCGCCCTCGATGCCGTCGGGGAAGCGCTCGAGGTAGGTCGGGCGCTCGTAGAGCGCGTGCGTGATAGCCGCTCCCACCGCGACATAGTGCTCGACCAGTTCGCGCTTGGTGACGCCGACAGCCGGGAAGTACACCTTGTCCGGGTTGGACACGCGTACGGCCCGGCCGTCGACCTCGATCTCGATGTGCGGTGCGGCCACCGTCGTTACGCTAGCCGCTCGCACCCACAGCTCAGACGCCGAACAGCGGTCCGGTGATGGTGAGCGGCAGGTCGTCCTCCAGCTCCCAGGCCAGGAAGAGCAGGATCAGCGCGCCACCGCACAGCGCGATGTCCTTCATGAACTGCGTCATCTCCATCTGGCGGGCCATCGGTTCCTTCTCCGGCCAGAAGCGGTGCATGAGGAACGCGGCCGACAACAGGAACAGAGCGATCAGGATCGCGCCCAGATCGGTCCAGATCCCGAACAGGACCAGCACCGAACCGACGAGGATCATCAGCCCGCTCACAAGCACAGCCGGCCGGCCGGGCCGGACGCCGCGGCTTTCGGCATAGCCCGCCATCGCGTCCGTTTGGGTCAGGTGTGCAAACGCGCTGGAGAGGAAGATCAAGGAGAACAGGATCCGGCCGATGAGGAACAGGACATCCATCACGCCTCCAGGTAGCACGTCCGGCACCCGTGTACCAGACGATTGACGAGGCAAAGATAGGGCGATCTTGAAGCGCCGTCGAGAGTTCCCGCGGAGGAACTGCCGGGTTACCGTCGGGTATGACATATGAGGTCGAGAAGAGCGACGAGGAGTGGC
>JBOGDU010000231.1:0-7748 GCA_050743145.1 Jiangellaceae bacterium
GCCCCTCGGCGAGGGCCTGGTTAAGGGCGTGCACAACCGAGTTGACGGCGAGCTTCATGGTGGCGCCCGCCCCGGTCGGTCCGACGTGGACGATGCGGCCCGCGAGCAGATCGAGAACCGGACGCGCGCGGTCGAGGTCGTCCGCCGCACCTCCGACCATCACGGTCAGTTCGCCTCGCTCGACCACGGAGACACTTCCGGACACAGGAGCGTCGATCATCCCGGCGTCGCGCTCGCCGACGAGGGCACCGAGGCGCCGCGACGTCCATGGTCCGACCGTGCTCGTGTCGGCGACGACGGAGGCTGACGAGAGACCCGCCACGATTCCGTCCTCGCCGCCGTAGGCCTCTGCGCATGCGTCGTCGTCGGCGAGTGAGACCAGTACCACGTCGGCTCCGGCCGCAGCCTCCCGCGGCGTCTCCGCCACGGTCGCTCCGGTCGCCGCCGCGACCGCCGTGGCCCTCGAACGGGTCCGGTTGTGCACGACGACGTCCGTTCCGCGGGTGCGCAGCCGGGCCGCCATGGCAGCGCCCATGCGCCCGGTGCCGATCACGGCGACGCGCAGGTCGATCACGTGATGCCCCACCCGCAGTCCACGTAGATGTTGGTGCCGTTCACCGACCGGTTCCTGAGCAGGAAGCTCACCGCGTCGACGACGTCGGCCATCGTCGCCAGTGAGCCCGATGGGGTGCGCGCGCGGTAGCCGGCGAGCACCTCGTCCGGTTTGGCCGACCAGAACGGGCTGTCACCCACGATGCCCGGGTGCAGGCCGTTGACCCGGATCGGCGCGACCTCCAGCGCCAGCGTGTTGACCAGCCCGACAACGCCACCGTTGATCGTGGAGACCGTCGTCGAGCCCGGGTACGGACGATCCTTGGCCCGACCTCCGAAGATCACGATCGCCGCCTCCGCGCTCATCCGGGGGAGCAACGCATGTACGACCTCGGTGTAGCCGATCAGCTTGAGTGTGATCAGCCGGCGGGCGCGCCCGATGTCGTAGTCGGCCACCGTGTTCGCGTCGCGTTCGATCGCGGCGAGCACTAGCCCGTCGACCCGCTCCACGTCCGCCAGCGCCGCGCCGATCGTCTCCGGCTCGGCCAGGTCGAACCCGAGGCCCCGCGCCCCGTCACCCAGGGACGCTGCGACGTCCTTCGCCCGGGCGGCATCACGCCCGGTGACCACGACCTCGTCACCCCGGGCCTGCGCGTCGCGGGCGACGTCGAGACCGATTCCCGACGTCCCGCCGACGACCACGGTCGTGCGGTCAGCCATTGCGTTCTCCATCCCTGTCAAGGGTTTCGCGTAGATAGTCCCAGTCGCGTGCGAATCGGTAGGAGTAGCGCGGCGGCGGTGCCGGCGCCTGCGTCTCCAGCCACCGGAGCGTGCCCTCGCCGGCGTTCGAGAACGAGTGGACGCACCCCACCCCGGCCCAGGCGATGTCGCCGGCCTCCAACCGGTACGGATGGCCGTCGAAGCTGGCGTTCACCACCCCCTCGCGGATCAGGTAGGTCTCCTCGAACGGGTGGTCGTGGCCGCCGGTTGCACCGTCGGGGTCGTACTGGACCATGAACATGGTCGTGAGCTGGGCGCCGAGATCGCTGTCGACCATCATCTTCACGTTGATGCCGCCGTAGACGAGCAGCGCCGTGCGCATGCTCGCCGACACGGCCAGCAGGTCCTGACCCTGCTTGGCCGGGTCCATGTGGGCGGGCGTGATGCTGCCCAGCCGCCAGGTGCGTGGGTCGCGGACGTCGACGGGGACGGCGTTGCCGGACGGCAGCGGCGGCACCAGAAAGGTGTCCTCGCCGAACGCCTGCCGTGGCTGTGGGCCTTGCATCTCGGCCCACCGCACGGGCGCGTCGCTCTCGTTTCGCCAGGCGTGCGGAGACGCGACCGGAGTCAGGCCGTAGTCGCCCGCGGAGACCATGAAGGCGCCCTCCGACGTGTCCACGACACCGTTGCCGTCGAGAACGTGGAAGCTCTCCTCGAACGAGTGCACGTGGGCGGGCACGGACCCGCCGGGCGCGAGCTCGCAGACGGCGAAGCCGGTGTGGACGGCACCCGCCGCCTCTCCGACGACCGTCCACCGCCGGTATCCCGTCGCCGCGGCTGCCCAACCAGACGGCGTGGCGTAGTCGGCCTCCGCGGCCCGGCGGACGAGGTGACGTGAGGTCACGCGCTCTCCTTCTGCTCCGCCGCCTGCGCCGCCGCCGAGACGAGATGGTCTCGGGACGCCTCGACCAGCCCACGCGCCTTGTCGACGTCCGCCAGCAGTCGACCGTCGCGCTTGCGGACCACACCGTCCACGATCACCGTCTCGACGTTCGACACGTCGGCACACAGCACCACGGCGGCGACCGGGTCGATGACCGGCGCCACGTTGAGGGCCGTCGCGTCGATGACGACGACGTCGGCCTGCTTGCCCACGGTGAGCGACCCGGTGCGGTCCTCGAGGCCCGCGACGTGGGCGCCGTGGATCGTCGCCATCTCGAGCATCTGACGGGCCGTCAGCATGGTCTCGGGGACGCCGGTGTTGGCCTCCCAGCAGGTGGCGTTGACGCGGGCGCGTTCGCCGCCGAAGGCCGCGCGCATCTGGGTGAACATGTCGCCGGGGACGGTCGTGACGACGTCGATGGACAGGCTCGGACGCAGGCCGAACTGGTAGGACTTGTTGACCGGCGGCCAGCCGTGTCCCATCTGCATCTCCACCTGGGCAGCGATCGAGATGGTGCCGCCGGTGTCGGCGACGCGCTGCCACTCGTGCTCGCTGAAGTAGCAGCTGTGGATGTACGTGGTGTCCGGCCCCAGCAGGCCCATCCGGTCGAGTTGCTCGACCATGGCGAAGCGGCCGGCGAGGCGGCCCATCGCGACGTGCACGGTGAGCGGGATGCCGAGGTCGCGAGCCATGGCCCACTCGGCCCGGACGACGTCGTCCTGGCAGAAACCCGGTCCCCGGGTGGCCAGGCCCATCGTGAGCAGCCCGTCGTCCGAGGAGAAGTAGGTGTCGCGGATGCGGCGCACGTCGTCGACCGGGATGACCTCGGCGCTGTTGAACCAGTACTTCGCCAGCGACGTGTTGGCGCTGCCGTACGCGTACTGCGCCCTGATCCCGGTCTCCTTCAACGCGGTGACGGCCGCGTCGGGATGGTCGGGGGTGTTGTTGATGTGCGACCAGTCGACCAGCGTGGTGATGCCCGCATTCAGGCACTCCAGCGAGCCGGCCAGGTTCGACGCGTAGACGTCCTCGGGTCGGTAGAGCGGAGCGAAGGTGTCCAGCACCTCGACGAAGTAGTCGTCCAGCGTCGCGTTGGGTGCGCAGCCGCGGATCGCGGCCTCCCACGTGTGCCGGTGGGTGTCGACGAACCCGGGAATGACGATCTTGCCGCTGACGTCGACGACCTCGGCGTCCGCGTCGAGGGCAGGGCCCACAGCAGCGATCTTGTCGCCCTCGATCAGGACGTCTCCCTGTGGCAGGTCACCCACCTCGGGATCCATGGACAGCACGTGCCCGCCGCGCAGCAGCATCCGGTTGGTCATGACTGGTACCTCCACTGGTTCGACGTCGTTGTCAGATCCCCGGGGTCGTGGTCCTCAGTAGCGCGCGAGCTCACGGATGGCGGCCGTCAGCTTGTCGACGGTCGGGATGACTTCCTCCTCGAGCCGGTCGGCGAACGGCAACGGGACGTTCGCCGCGGCGACCCGCCGGATCGGGGCGTCGAGCGACTCGAACCCCTCGTCGGCCATGACCGAGACAACGGTCGCGCCCCAGCCACCCTGGTAGGGGTTCTCCTCCACCACGACCAGCCGCGATGTGCGGCCCACCGAGTCGAGCACCGTTCGCATGTCCATGGGCACGAGGCAGCGCAGGTCGACGACCTCGACGGAGACGCCGTCGTTCGCGAGCTCGTCCGCGGCTGCCAACGCGAGCGGCACGGTCGAGGCCAGCGCGACCACCGTGACGTCGCTGCCCTCCCGCGCGACCGCGGCCCGGCCCAATTCGACGACATGGTCCGGCGGTGCCGGCGGGCCCTTGCTGGCCAGCAAGCCCTTGTGCTCGAAGAACACGACCGGGTCGTCGCTGCGGACGGCAGCTGCCATGAGCCCGACGACGTCGGCCGGGTTGGACGGTGCGGCGATCTTCAGTCCGGGTATGGTCAGCGCCCAGTTCTCGACCGCCTGCGAGTGCTGTGCGCCGAAGCCCAGCCCGCCGCCGTTCGCGGTGCGGACGACGAGGGGGACCGTCACCTGGCCGCCGGTCATGTACCGGACCTTCGGGATCTCGTTGGCGAGGTAATCCCAGCAGCAGGCGAGGAAGTCGCTGAACATGATCTCGGCAATCGGACGCATGCCGGTCATCGCCGCGCCCATCGCGGCGCCGACGATCGCCTGCTCCGAGATCGGCGTGTCCCACACCCGCTCCGGGCCGAACTCCGCGAACAACCCGACGGTCGTCTTGAAGACGCCTTCGGCGGCGCCGATGTCCTCGCCCAGGCAGACGACGGTGGGATCGCGGCGCATCTCCCGTGCGATGCCCTCGGCGACGGCCTCCCGGTAGGTGATCACGTCCGCCATGCCGAACTCCCGTCCGCCCAGACGTCGGTGAACGCCTCCCGCGGGTCGGCGTCGGGGGCGTTCTTCGCCGCGTCGACCGCCGCCTCGACGACCTGCGCCGCCCTGGCATCGGCTTCCTCGATCGAGCCGGGCGGTACGCCGAGTGCCTCCAGCCGGGCCCGGGCGACATCGAGCGGGTCGTGCTTCATCCACCGCTCGAGCTCCTCGGCCGGCCGGTACTTCGCCGGGTCGGCCCGGCTGTGTCCGTAATGGCGGTAGGTCTGCGCCTCGATCACGCTCGGCCCGTCGCCACGCCGGGCACGATCGGCCGCTGCGGCCACGACCTGCCGGACCAGGACGACATCGTTGCCGTCGACGATCTCGGCCGGAATGCCGTGTGCACCGGCCCGGTCGGCGGCGGGATTCTCTGCCGCTGTCACTGCCGAGATCGGGGTGTACTCCATGTAGAGGTTGTTCTCGCAGACGAAGAGCACGGGCAGCGCCCACACGGCCGCGAGGTTGAGTGCCTCGTGGAACGCGCCGATGTTCGTCGCGCCGTCACCGAAGAACGCGACGGCGACCTGGTCGGTCCCGCGCAGCTTCGCCGACCATGCGGCTCCGGTGGCCATCGGAAGATGCGAGCCGACGATCGCGTAGGAACCGAGCATTCCCACCGACGCCTTGGTGAGGTGCATCGACCCGCCCTTGGCCTGGCAGAGGCCGGTGGCCTTGCTCATCAGCTCGGCGAGGCATTCCTCCGCAGTTGCGCCACGGGCCATCGCGTGGTGGTGTCCGCGATAGGTGGCGAAGACGTAGTCGTCGGGCCGTAGTGCGGCACTGGCACCCACGGCGACGGCCTCCTGCCCGGAGGCCAGATGTGTCGTGCCCTTGACCAGTCCGGACATGAACAGGTCGTAGGCCGCCTTCTCGGTGCGGCGGATCACCGCCATCTGCTCGTACAGCGCGAGCAGGTCGTCGGCGTCGATGCCGGTGTCCGGCTCGGTGCTCGTGTCGGTCACTGCGCGCCGCCGTTGCCCGTGTTGAGGTGGGACTGGGACTCGCGCAGCGTGTTGAGCTCGCCGCCCACCGTCCAGTACCGGCGACCGGCGACGAGAAGCTCCTCGGCGGGGAACTTCGTGATGACCTCGCACCCGTCGGCGGTCACGACGAGCTCCTCCTCGATCCGCGCCGCCGACCAGCCGTCCGACGCCGGCCAGTAGGTCTCGAGGGCGAAGACCATGCCCTCCTCCAGTACCTCCGGATGGTCCAGCGACACCAGCCGGCTGAAGATCGGCTTCTCCCAGATCGCCAAGCCGACGCCGTGACCGTACTGGAGTGCGAACGCGGCCTCCTCATCGGGGAAGCCGAACTCCTCGGCCCGCGGCCAGACCGAGACGATGTCCGCGGTGGTCGCGCCCGGCTTGACCAGGGCGATCGCGTGGTCCATGTACTCGCGGCACCGGACGTACGCGTCGCGCATCGCCGGCGACGCGCTGCCCACCGAGAAGCAGCGGTAGTAGCAGGTCCGGTAGCCCAGGTGGCTGTGCAGGATGTCGAAGAAGGCCGGGTCGCCGGGCCTGATGATGCGGTCGCTGTACACGTGCGGGTGAGGCGAGCACCGTTCACCGGAGATCGCGTTGACGCCCTCGACGTACTCGCTGCCGAGGTCGTAGAGCACCTTGCTGACCAGGCCGACGCACTCGTTCTCCCGCACGCCGGGTCGCAGGAACTCGTAGAGGTGCTGGTACGCGGCGTCGACCATCGAGCAGGCCTGGGTGAGCAACGCGATCTCGTCCGGCGTCTTCGTCCGGCGGGCCTCGAGAAAGATCTGCTGGCCGTCGACGACGTCGATGCCCTGGTCGCGGAGTGCAGCCAGGATCGGCAGCTCGATGACGTCGACGCCGAGCGGCTCGCCGGCGAGGCCGTGATCGGAGAGTTCGGCCGCAACCTTGCGCGCGACCTCTTCGGCGATGCCGGCGTCGGGGTGGAAGGCGCCGCGCAGCGTGGAGATGCCGGCCCGCGCACGTTTGTCACCGTCCAGCCACGGGTTGTAGAGCTGATGGTGGCGGGCCGCCGAACCGAAGTCCCAGTCGACCGGCTCCCCGCCCCTCGGCAGCAGGGCGAAGCGAATCAGTTTGTCCATCGCCCAGGTGCCGATGTGTGTCGATGTCATGTATCGGATGTTGGAGAAGTCGAAGGTCAGCAGCGCGCCCAACTCCGACGCGTCCAGGGTCGCGCGCAGGCGCGCGAGCCGTTCCGTGCGCAGCCGGTCGAGGTCGACCCGTTCCTCCCAGTCGACCGCGTTCGGGCCGTACGTGCGGATCGCCATCGCTGCACCCCCTCGCGGGTTACCGGTGTGCGGGCCTTCGTGCCCGTGAGCGCGCTCCGGACGCCATCTGTCGTTCAGTAGTACTTACCGCAGTAAAGCCATCGCGCTATTCTGCGTCAACCCTGTGAGCAGCACGGACGAACCCGACCAAACCCGTGGCAACAGGCATTCGTCGGATAGCACGTGGTCGGACGGCGGTAACCTTCACTCAACATTCTCCCGGGAGCGGAGGACCCATGGGCGCTTCGGCAGTGCCTCCGATCGGAGAGCGCATCCGGGCGGAACGCATCCGCCGAGGCGTCAGCGCGCGTGGGCTCGCCCGTGAGATCGGGGTTTCCGCCAGCCTCATCTCACAAATCGAGACCGACAAGAGCAAGCCCTCGGTGAGCACGCTCTACGCCATCACCACGGCGTTGGGGATTTCGATCGAGGATCTCTTCGACACCGCAGAGGTGGCTGCGCCGTCATCGGCTCCCGCGACCGGTGACGCGCTTGCGCTCGAGTACCTACCGGACCAATCGGCGGGGATCTCGGCCGCATTGGCCGTGCTCGGACAGGATCGTCGGCGACGGGTCGGGCCGATCGTACGGCCCGACGAGCGTGAAATCCTCACTCTGGACTCGGGTGTGACCTGGGAACTGCTCGGTCAGGTGCCCGATACCCACGTGGACTTCCTCCGCATCACCTACCAGCCGGGTGGATCGTCATCGAGTACTGGATTGCTCATGCGCCATTCCGGCACCGAGTACGGGTTCGTCACCAGTGGTGAGCTCGTGCTGACCCTCGGCTTCGACGAACACCATCTCCGCGCCGGCGATGCGGTCTCCTTCGATTCGACGACTCCGCACGGATACCGCAACGACGGCGA
>JBOGDU010000232.1:0-3559 GCA_050743145.1 Jiangellaceae bacterium
TCGAACCGTCATCCAACGCCCGCGCGGTCACTCCGCCCATCTGAACCACGAAGGAGAACGACGGGTCCTCCGGCGCCTCCTCCAACACGATCTCCTCCTTCAAACCCTCACCGGTCACCTGGTACACCAGGTCCGCGGTGCCGAACACGTCCCGGTAGGAGACCGTGTCACCCTCCACCCGCGGGGGCAGATCCCGGGCTTCGCCGGCAACCCCCACCACCAGGTGACGCTGCCCCACCTCGAACCGGACCAGCCGATCCGAGCGCGACCCGAACAGGCTGCCGAAGTTGTTCCTGGTGTTGCCGAACCCGAAACCCTCCCGATCCGTCGCAGCAACCCCGGTGTCGATCTCCTGCCACCGACCCTCGCCATCCCGATAATGAACCGGATCCGGTGCAATCTCCGCCTCCATACGCCCATCGGAGAGCTCGAACACCTTCCCATGAGGCGTGCGCCGCTCAACCAGCTCCCGGTCCCGCGTCGCGGGCGGCGCCTCCTCGGCCATGAGGGCCTTCGCCCGACCCGGTAGCCCGCCAGCCGGGGGCGTGTCGCCGACGGCGAGCGTGTCGCCCACCTCATCGCCGCCGGGAGGCCGACCAGTGTTTCCTCGCCCGCGCCGACTTGCCCGGCGGCCGGGAAGGACTCGCCGGCAACAGCTGGGCTTCCCGACCAGACCACCGCGCCGCAGAGAATCACTGCGATCAACCGCGACGACGCCCCGACCCGACCCTTACCAAAGTGGATCAACGAGTCGATGACCCACCCGCGGCGGGCCGTCTCCGGGATAACGTCGGGCCGCAGGTAGACGACCCGGATGCCGTGCTGGCCGAGGTCACCGGCGAGTTGGCGTGACGGCGCCTCGGCGGCCGCACCTCACGGAGCTCAATGTCCACGGGCAGGGAAGGCGCCTGAACGCGGGGCGGCGGTGCCCGAGTCCGCGCAGTTACCCTTGGCGGGAGCCCCGACGTCTCACCACGAGGACCTCACGACGTGTTCGCGACACTTTCCGACCGGCTGGCCGCCACGTTCAAGACCCTGCGCGGTAAGGGCACGCTGTCCGAGGCCGACATCGACGCGACGGCTCGCGAGATCCGGGTCGCGCTGCTCGAGGCCGATGTCGCCCTGCCGGTAGTCAAGGACTTCATCGCCGCCGTCAAGGAACGCGCGCGCGGCGCCGAGGTCTCCGCAGCGCTCAACCCGGCCCAACAGGTCATCAAGATCGTCAACGACGAGCTGGTCCGGATCCTCGGCGGCGACACTCGCCGTCTCCGGTTCGCCAAGCAGCCTCCGACCGTGATCATGCTGGCCGGTCTGCAGGGCTCGGGCAAGACGACGCTGGCGGGCAAGCTGGCCCTCTGGCTGAAGGACTCCGGACACCAGCCGTTGTTGGTCGCGGCCGACCTCCAGCGGCCCAACGCCGTGACGCAGTTGCAGATCGTCGGCGACCGCGCCGGCGTCGCAGTGTGGGCACCGGAGGCCGGAAACGGCACCGGCGACCCGGTGGCCGTCGCCCGCGGCGGTGTCGAGCAGGCTCGCCGGAAGCTCTACGACGTCGTTGTCGTCGACACGGCGGGCCGGCTCGGCATCGACGCCGAGATGATGGCGCAGGCACGCGACATCCGCGATGCGGTCCGGCCCGACGAGACGCTGTACGTCGTCGACGCGATGATCGGCCAGGACGCCGTGACGACCGCCGACGCGTTCCTCGACGGCGTCGGCTTCGACGGTGTCGTCCTCACCAAGCTCGACGGCGACGCCCGTGGCGGCGCCGCCTTGTCGGTGGCGTCGGTCACCGGGCGGCCGGTCATGTTCGCGTCCGCAGGCGAGAAGCTCGAGGACTTCGACGTCTTCCATCCCGAGCGAATGGCCTCTCGCATCCTCGACCTGGGCGACATGCTCACGTTGATCGAGCAGGCCGAGAAGGTGTTCGACGCCTCGCAGGCCGAGGACATGGCACGCAAGCTGCAGAAGGGCACCGGCTTCACCCTGGAGGACTTCCTCGACCAGATGCAGGCGATCCGGAAGATGGGGCCGATCAAGAACCTCATCGGGATGCTGCCCGGCGCCGGGCAGATGCGGGAGGCACTGGACAACTTCGACGACCGCGAGATGGATCGGATCCAGGCGATTATCCGGTCGATGACCCCGGGGGAGCGCGAGAATCCCAAGATCATCAACGGTTCGCGTCGTGCCCGCATCGCCCGTGGATCCGGGACGGCTGTGAGCGAGGTGAACCAGCTCGTCGATCGGTTCTTCGTGGCCCGCGACATGATGAGCCAGGCTGCCCGCGGCGGCGGGATGGGCGGGCTGGCGGGCATGCCAGGTGTACCGGGGATGCCGGGCGGCTTCGGGAAGAAGAGCAAGGGCCGGCAGGCCAAGAAGGGCAAGCAGCGCGGCAGCCGGTCGGGCAACCCGGCGAAGCGGGCCGCCGAGCTCGCGGCAGCCGAGTCGGCCGCCCAGGAACGCCGGGCCGCCGGACCCGAGCCCGGCGAGGTGCCGGCGGCATTCGGCGGCGGCGTCGACGTCGACCCGAGCGAGCTCCAGCTCCCCGACGACATCACCGAGTTCCTGAAGAGGCGCTAGGACCTGTCCCGCCCATGCCTCCTGCCCTGCACGTGCGCGGCGTCCTCCTCCCCGACCGCGAGCACCACGACCTGTGGGTCAGGGACGGCCTGATCACGTTCGAGCCGGTACCCGGTGCGGAGACCGCGGGTGAGGGCTGGGTGCTGCCGGGCCTGGTCGACCTGCACTGCCACGTCGGCCTCGACTCCCGCGGGGCCGTGCCGGACGACGAGGCCGAGCGACAGGCGCTCGCCGACCGGGACGCGGGCGTGCTGCTGCTGCGCGATGCCGGATCGGCGGCCGACACCAGATGGGTCGACGGCCGCGACGACCTGCCCAGGATCGTGCGGGCGGGTCGGCACATCGCCCGGACCAAGCGCTACATCCGCAACTACGGGGTGGAGATCGAGCCCGACGAGCTGGTCGCCCAGGTGGAGGCCGAGGCGCGCCGCGGCGACGGCTGGGTCAAGCTGGTCGGCGACTGGATCGACCGCGACACCGGCGACCTCGGCCCGTGCTGGCCCCGGTCCGCGCTCGACGCCGCCATCGCCCGAGCACATGAGCTCGGCGCCCGGATCACTGCTCACGTCTTCGGCGAAGACGCGCTACCGGACCTGATCGGGGCCGGAATCGACGGCATCGAGCACGGGAGTGGGCTCTCGGCCGACCTGATGGCCGAGATGGCCGCGCGGCGGGTCTCGATGGTTCCGACGCTGGTCAACATCGACAACTTCCCGAGGTACGCCGACCAGGGCGAGGCCAGGTTCCCTCGCTACGCGGCGCACATGCGGGCGCTGCACGCGCGCCGCTACGAGAACGTCCGCACCGCGTACGAGGCGGGCGTGCCGATGTTCGCCGGCACAGACGCAGGCGGGGTCCTGCCACACGGGCTCGTGGCCCGCGAGGTGCTCGAACTGATCCGGGCCGGAGTCCCGGCGACCGACGCCGTCGCTGCTGCGTCGTGGCGGGCCCGGGCCTACCTGCTGGGCGGATCCGG
>JBOGDU010000233.1:0-9218 GCA_050743145.1 Jiangellaceae bacterium
GCTCTCGCCGCTGCGTGAACGCGACGTCCTGGGCGACGTTACGGCCGGGTCCGCCACGGCGGCGAGTAGCTGGCTGGCCGCCGCCGTCGCAGCCGTGGGCTGGCTGGTCATGCTGGTGGTGGCCGACCTTCGCGCGGGCCGGTCGGTCACCGGGGTTAGCGCCGAGCAGGCCAGGCCGCCGCGGCGGGCGGCGATCCAGCGGGCGGGGCTCGACGTCCTCGTCGTCGTGCTCGGGCTGTTCGGGCTGCAACAGTTACGCCGGCCGGTCGGGGGGGCACCCGAGGTCGTGCTGGTCGTGGCCCCCGCCCTGGTCGTGCTGGCCGGCACCGTTCTCCTCGTCCGCGGGCTGCCATGGGTCGGCCGGGCGGCCTCGTGGCTGGCGGCGCGGCGGCGCGGAGCGCCCGCGATGCTCGGCTCCTTCGAGCTCTCCCGCCGGCCGCTGCGGCACGTCGCGGCCGCATCGCTGGTCGTGCTCGCGTTGGCCGTGTCGGTGTTCGCCGCCGCGACCCAGTCGACCTGGAGCACCTTCCGCTCGGATGCCGTCGACGTCGCTCATCCGGCGGACGTCCACGTGGTCGCCGACTTCAGCGGCGTGCGGCCCGAGGACCTGGGTCGGCAGGCACAGGACCTCGAGGAAGAACTCGCGGGGCTTCCAGGGGTCGAGGCGACCGTGCCCGTCCTGCGGGAGGTGGACATCGTCGATTCGGCCGCCGTCGACGTGGTCGGCGTCGACACCGACGCGGCCGCGCAGGTCATGCGCTGGGACGAGCGTCTTGCCGGTGGCCCGGTTGCCGACCTGCTGGCCGGGCTGGACGGCTCGGGGACCGTTCCGGCCCTGGTCTCCCGGGAGTACGCCGACCTGCTGGGGCTCGAGACAGAGGGCGACGCGGCGACGTCACGGCTCACCCTGTCGATCGACTCGGAAGAGGTCACGCTGACGGCGGTCGGCGTCGTCGACGTCGTCCCGTCCGCCTCCAGCGCACTCGGCGTGCTCGTCGATCAGGGACGGCTGTCCGAGGCTGCAGGGGGCACGCTTCCCACCGAGTACTGGCTCGCCACGGCCGACGACGGTCGAGCGGCGGCCGCGGCAGCCCTCGACCTGGGCGGCGTGGTCGGGTCGTCGACCCACGCCGACGCGGTCGACCAGGCGCGCGACGAACCGGGTGCGGCCGGTGTCGTCGCGGGCTTGACCGCCGGCCTCGCATTCGCCGGTGTCTTCGTCCTCATCGGCGTGATCGTCCACGCGGTCACCTCGTTCCGGTCGCGGACCAGCGAGCACGCAGTCCTGCGCGCCGTCGGGCTGGGCGGCCGGGGCAGCGTGGGCACCGTGATCGTCGAACAGGGGCTGCTCCTGGCGTTCGCCACCGCCGCCGGGCTCGGGCTCGGACTCGTCGTCACCTGGCTGGTCGTGCCGCACACGGTCGGTGGCCTCGCCGGTCTGCCCGAGATCCCGCCGCTGTCCGTGACGGTGCCCTGGCAGGTGCTCGGCGGGCTCGCTGCGGCGATCGGGCTGCTGCTGGTCGCCGTCGTCGGCGTCTCCGCGGCCGGGATGCGCCGCGTCGACGTCGCCGCCGTCCTGCGGGCCGGTGAGGACACATGAGGAAGCTCACCCTCGTCCTGCGGCAGATCTCGGCCGACCGGGCCCCTGCCCTACTGCTGGCCGGCGTCCTGGTGACCGGCGCCTTCCTCGGCGCCGCGATGCCCCGGTGGCTGGACGCCCGGCTGGACGAGACGTTGCAGGAACTGGTCGAGACAGCGGGCCGCCAGAGTGAGTTCGCACTCAGGACGAGCTTCGACGGCGGCGCCAACGACGCCCGCTCCGCGATCCCGGCGGTTCGCGCAAGCGAGCCCGAGATGGCCGCCGTCTACGACGAGGGCCGCTGGGCGGCAGCCATCGACAAGGGTGACGTCGAGAGCACCAACGGCGTGCCGACGCCCGCCCGGCAACCCCTCGTGGTGGACGTCCGGATGCCCGACGACCTCACCGAGAGGGTCAGCCTGGTCGACGGGAGGCTGCCTGGTGAGCCCCACTTTCCGCCGCCACTGGAGTTCGGCGCGCCGGAGGTTCCCGCGGAGAGCCCGGTCGTCGAGGCGGTCGCGGTCGCCGAGGTGGCCGACGCGCTGGGCGTCGAGATCGGCGACCTGCTGATCGTTCGCCGGCTGGACGCCCCGTCCACGGTCACGGGACTGGGAACCCGATGGCCGCGGAACTACCTCGGCGTCCGGCTCACCGGCCTGGTCGAAGCGACGGATCCGGCCGACCTGTTCTGGTCAGATGCTCCCACCGGTATGGTGCCCGCGCTCGAGCGCGGCGCCGACAGCACCACGGTGCGGGCCACCCTGCTGACCGATCCCGACGTCATGGCGCCGTTCGTGGCCAGCACCCGGACCCAGTTGGCCGCGGAGTGGCACATGGACGTGGTGCCCGGCGGGCTCGATGCCAACCGGGTCGAACCCGTCACCACCTCGATCCGGCAGATCGAGCAGGACACCTCGTGGCGGACGTCGTTCGACGACCTCCTGGCCGACTACTCGGCGAGCAGGGCCGGTGCCGAGCAAGTGTCCGCCCTCGGAGTCGCGTCGCTGGCCGGTCTGGTCGTCGCACTCCTGCTGATGGCGATCAGGCTCGTCGCCGGGCGCCGGACCGACACGATGGCGCTGGCCCGGGCCCGCGGCGGGCGGGACCGCGTCCTCGGCCACCTGCTCGGGGTCGAGGCGTTGCTGGTCGCAGTGCCACCGGTTGTCCTCGGTGCCGCTGCGGCGGCCTGGCTGGTCCCCGCCTCGGTCGGGCTGCTGCCGTACGCGCTGCCGGCCGTCCTTCTCCTGGTCACCGTGGTCGGGCTCCCGGTAACCGGGATCCTGCTGGCCCGCCGCGGTACGGACGACCGGCCCGAGCAGGCGGCCCTGCGACCCTCGGCCCGCCGGCTCGTGCTCGAGGCGGGAGTCGTCGTGTTCGCGCTCGCCGGCCTGTGGCTGCTCGCCGGCCGGCAAGGGGCCGCACCGGGTGGAGTCGACCCGGTGGTGTCGTTCGCGCCGGTGCTGGCGGCCACCGCAGCCGGGTTGCTCACGTTCCGGCTGGTCCCGTTCGTCGTCGCGGCGGTCGTGCGATGGCTCGCCCGGGGACGCGGTGCGACCCCGTTCCTGGCAGCCACCCGGGTCGCCCGCAGTCCCAGCCACGCCGTCCTTCCGGTGATCGCCGTGCTCGTGGCGGTTGGCATCGCCGCGTTCGGCAGTACCGTCCAGTCGACGATCGAGCGGGCGCAGGAGATGTCCTCGTGGGACGCCGTCAAGGCCGACGCCGCGGTCGAGACCTCCACCCTGCGGGTGCGAGCGGAGGACCTGCCCGACCTGCTGCCGGGTGCCGCCGCCGTGGCCGCCGGCTACGCCGTCCCGGCCCAGCGGGCACGGAACACCGCCGGTCGAACGGTCGGCATCGACCTGCTGGCCGTCGACGTGCCGGCCTGGGAGCGGGTCAACGCCGCTGCTCCCGCCGCGGTCGAGCCCGTCACGACGCTTGCCACAGCCACGCCGGCAGACGGTGCGGTGCCGGGCGTGCTCAAGGGCGGCACTGACGGACTCGATGTCGGTGAACGGCTCACCATCAACGTGCGCGGCGCCGACCTGGCCGTCGAGATCGTGGACCAGGTGTCCGACTTGCCGGGGACGGCGGGCGGCAGTGCCGTGATCCTGCCGGCAGCGGCGGTCGCCGAGGGCTTCGGACTGCAGTGGCCGACGGTGGTGTACGTGTCCGGCGACGTCACGGCACGCGAGCTCACCGAGGCGCTGGACGTCCGCGCCGACCAGGTCACGCTGCGGTCCGAAGCGCTCGAGTCCGCCGACACCGACCCGGTGCTCGACGCGACCGTCGACGTGTTCCGCTTCGCGCTCGTGGGCGCGGCGCTCCTCGCGGGCGCGGCTGCCGTGCTCGGCCTGTTGCTCACGGCGCGCTCGCGGTCCTACGCACTGTCGATCCTGCGCACCCTGGGCCTGACCTCCCGCCAGGCTGGCACGCTGGTCGCCGTCGAGGTCGTGCCCACGTCGATCGCCGCGGCGGCCGTCGGTGTGGGGGTCGGGCTCGGCGTCGGCGTGATCGCCGGCCGGGCCTTGGACCTGTCCGGCCTGACCGGGCTGCTCGTCTCGGGCGACGACGTCGTCCTCGACGTCGCCACGACGGTCCTCGCTGCCGCGGCCGTGCTGGCCGTGGTGCTCTCGGCCGTCGCCGTTGCCGTGATCGTCAACCGCCGGGCCCGGCTCGGCTCCGTCCTGCGAGCAGGAGACCCACGATGACACTCGAACGGACCGCCGACGTCCCGGCCGCCGACCTCTCGGCCGAGCGCTGGCACGTCGTCTGCGACAACCTGGTTCGGATCTACCAGACCGAGGGCATCGAGGTGGTCGCGCTGCAGGGACTCGACCTGCTCGTCAAGGCCGGCGAGTTGGTCGCGATCGTCGGTGCGTCCGGATCGGGGAAGTCGACACTGCTCAACATCCTGTCCGGCAACGACGTGCCCACAGCGGGCCGCGCCCGGGTGGCCGGCAACGACCTGCTCGAGATGGCCGGTCGCGACCGGGTGACCTACCGGCGCGACGTGGTGGGGTTCGTCTGGCAGCAGACCGCCCGCGGCCTGCTGCCGTTCCTCACAGCGGCCGAGAACGTGGCCCTGCCGCTCATGCTGAGCAGGGCCGGCCGGGCGGAGCGGACGACGCGGTCCCACGAGCTGCTCGACCTGCTCGGCATCGGTCACTGCCGAGACCGCCGACCGGCGGAGATGTCCGGAGGCGAACAACAACGGTGCGCGATAGCCGTATCCGTGTCGAACCGGCCCCAGGTCCTGTTCGCCGACGAGCCGACCGGAGAACTCGACTCGGCCACGGCCCACGAGGTGTTCGCGGCCCTGCGTGAGACCAACAAGGAGCTGGGCACGACGGTGGTAGTCGTCACCCATGACCCCGCCGTCGCGGGGCAGGTCGACCGCACGGTGGCGATCCGCGACGGGCGCACCTCGAGCGAGGTGCTCCGCCGGACCGAGCTCACCGCCGAAGGGCACGAGCGCATCGTCGCCGAGGAGTACGCCGTGCTGGATCGGACCGGACGGGTCCAGCTGCCGGGCGAGTTCGTCTCGGCCCTCGGGCTCCGCGACCGGGTACGGCTCGAGCTCGAACCCGACCACGTCGGGGTGTGGAGCGACCGGACCAGGCCCACCCCGAAGGAGCAGCCGTGACGTCGCTGGTCGTCGTCGAGAACATCCGGCGGTCGTTCGCACGCGGATCGAGCCGGGTCGAGGCCCTGCGCGGCATCTCGCTGTCGATGGACGCCGGCGAAGTGGTGGCGCTGGTCGGCCGCTCCGGGTCGGGCAAGACCACGCTGCTCAACGTCATCGGCGGCCTGGACCGGGCCGACGAGGGCCACGTCGTCGTCGACGGCCAGAAGCTCGACGACCTCGACCAGGGCGGCCTGCTGCGCCTGCGGCGGGAGCGGATCGGCTTCGTGTTCCAGTCCTTCGGCCTGCTGCCGTTCCTGTCGGCACGCGAGAACGTCGGTGTGCCGCTGCGGATGCTGCGCCGGCCCACCACCGAGCGCGAGCAGCGGGTGGCAGAACTGCTGGACACCGTCGGCCTCGGCGACCACACGGAGCAGCGGCCGGCCGAGCTGTCCGGCGGCCAGCAGCAGCGCGTCGCCATCGCGCGCGCTCTCGCCACCCGTCCGCGCCTGCTGCTGGCCGACGAACCGACCGGCCAGCTCGACTCCGAGACCGGCCAACAGGTCGTCGCCCTGCTGCGCGACCTGGTACACGACTCGGGCAGCGCCGCCCTCGTGGCCACCCACGACCCTGCGCTGGTGTCATTCGCCGATCGCGTGCTCCACCTCCGCGACGGCCGGCTCGAAGACAGTCCGTAGGCTCGGCCGGTGATGCAGTCTCGAGACACCTGGTGGCGTGACGCCGTCATCTACCAGGTCTACATCCGGTCCTTCGCCGACGGCACCGGCGACGGCGTCGGCGACATCCCCGGCATCCGGTCGCGGCTGCCGTACCTTCGCGACCTCGGCGTCGACGCTGTGTGGGTCACGCCCTGGTACCCGTCGCCGATGAACGACGGCGGCTACGACGTCGCCGACTTCCGGGACATCTCGCCGGAGTTCGGCACATTGGCCGGCGCCGACGCGCTGATCCGGGACGCCCACGCGATCGGCCTGCGGGTGCTGCTCGACGTCGTCCCCAACCACACGTCGCATCGACATGCCTGGTTCGCGGCGGCGCTGGCCTCCGCGCCCGGCTCGCGCGAGCGGGCCCGGTACATCTTCCGGCCGGGTCAGGGGCCCGACGGCTCCCAGCCGCCCAACGACTGGCTGAGCGTGTTCGGCGGGCCGGCGTGGACGCAGGTCCCCGCACGGGACGGCTCACCCGGCGAGTGGTACCTGCACCTGTTCGACACCACCCAGCCCGACCTGAACTGGACCAACCGCGACGTGCACGAGGAGTTCGTCGACATCCTGCGGTTCTGGTTCGACCGCGGCGTCGACGGGTTCCGCATCGACGTGGCGCACGGTCTGGTCAAGGATGCCGGCCTGCCCGATCTCGGCTACGAGGACGAGAACCTGCTCGAGGCGCCCCGGATCGAGGACCACCCGTTCTGGGACCGTCACGAGGTCCACGAGATCTACCGCGAATGGCGCGGCGTGGCCGACTCCTACGATCCGACCCGCGTGTTCGTCGCCGAGGCGTGGGTCGACGAGCCCGACCGGTTGGCACGGTACGTGCGGACCGACGAGTTGCACACGGCGTTCAACTTCGACTACCTCCGTGCGCCATGGTCGGCGCCGCGGTTGCGGGCGACGATCGACACGACGCTCCAGAGCATCGGAGCCGTCGGCGCGTCCACCACCTGGGTGCTGTCCAACCACGACGTCGAGCGTCATGTCACGCGCTACGGGCGAGCGGTGACCGCTGCCCTGGTCGGGGTGGAGCGGGTCGCCGACCCGGGGCCGGCCGATCTCGCTCTCGGATACCGTCGCGCCCGCGCCGCCGCCCTGCTGACCCTGGCGCTGCCCGGCGGCGCCTACGTCTACCAGGGTGAGGAACTCGGGCTCCACGAGGTGCTCGACCTGCCCGAGTCCGCCCTGCGCGACCCGATCTGGAAGCGCTCCGGACACACCATGCGGGGCCGCGACGGCTGCCGGGTCCCGCTGCCCTGGACGATCCGGGGGCCGTCCTACGGCTTCGGCGTCGGTGCCTCGTGGCTGCCGCAGCCGGCCGGATGGGGTGCGCTGTCGGTCCAGGCCCAGCGCGACGACCCGACGTCGATGCTCGAGCTCTACCGCACGGCGCTGCGGATGCGCGGAGAGCTTCCAGCACTGGGCGACGGGGGGCTGCGATGGCTGTCCGACCCGGATTCCGACGTCCTCGCCTTCGCCCGCGAGCCGGAGTTCGCCTGCGCGGTGAACGTGGGCCCGACGCCGGTCGAGCTGCCGGACCACTCCCGGGTGTTGCTGAGCAGCGTTCCGCTCGTCGACGGCCTGCTGCCCACCGACGCCGGGGCCTGGCTCGCCACCTGAGGACGCCGCCGCTGGCTCGGGGCAGCGTTCCTCGTTTGTCACAACGCGAACAGGGCAAGTCCGCTGCGGGCCAGCACTGACCCGTGCGGTGCGTCGAGACGCCACCAACTGCCAACGCCGCGCAACGCGACGTCGCCATCGCCGAGGAAGCCGTACGACTCGGCTGCGTGGGCCAGCCGGAGCGGGACGCCGGCCGCGAGCTCGCGATCCCAGATCTGAGCGGCCAGACCTTCCAGCGCGACCCGGCCGGCGCGCAGGGTCAGGCCGCCGGTCACGTCGGCCGCCTGGCGCCGGAACTGCTCGACGCCCTCGGCCACCCGGGCGGTGACGTCGCGCGCGTCCAGCCGGGCCAGCTCGGTCCAGCCCGACCGCGGAGGCAGACTGGTGGTCCAGCGCAGGGCGGGCAGGGCGGGGGGCAGTTCCATCTCGCCGTCGGCTCCCACCGCCCGGGCTGCCAGCGTTCCCGCCTCCACGACGATGTCGGCCGACAGGGGCACGGCGAGCGCGACGGCACGCAACGCGAGCGCGTCGAACGGGGTCTCGGCGAAGCAGCCGGCCACTGAGCCGTCGGCGACGATGCGAACGACCGCCTCGGCCTCGAAGCGGGCCACCCGGCGCGCGAAGGTCGCCAGGTCGGCCGCGGCCGCGCGATGTCGGGGTACGAGCGTGGTCATGGCGCCAGAAAGTCGGTCAGCGCAGCGCGTTCGGCCGCGCTCAGCGCTCGCGGCCGCTGCCCGACGACGTCGTAGGCCACGAGCGTGACCACCGCACGGGCGAACACGGTGTCGTCGTCTCGTACGTCGCACGACACCTCGAACGAGGACGTCCCGATCCGCGACACCCATACACCGACCTGGAGCGGCTCGGTGCGAAACGGCACCGGGTTCAGGTAGTCGATGGCCTGGTATGCGACGACGGACGCCTCATGCGGCGCCAAGGCGTCGGCGAGGTACCGGTGGGCGAAGTCGATGCGGGCCTCCTGCAAATACTCGACGAACGTCACGTTGTTGACGTGGCCGAAGGAGTCGAGGTCGTCGAATCGCACGGCGCACTCGTAGACGTGACGCATCAGGCCACTGTCCCCGGTTCCGGCCCGTCGAGCTCGTGGAAGGTCTCGAGCACGGCGCGCTCCTCGGCTCCTACGCGGCGCAGCCGACCCTTGTCCAGGTCGTACGGGACCAGCACCGAGGAGGCGACCACGTACACGGTCCGGCTGCCGTCGGTAACCTCGTCGAGCACCTCGTACCCGAGCGTGAACGACGCGGCGTCGATCCGCCGCACCCAGGTCTCGACCCGCACGGGCAGCGGACGGAAGCGCAGCGGTGCCCGGTAGGCGATCTCGTGACGGGACACGACGACACCGCGGGCGAGGTGCTCGGCGCCGTGTCTGGGCGCGTGGACGAACAGCATGTCGACGCGGGCCTCTTGCAGGTAGCGCAGGTAGACCACATTGTTGACGTGGCCGAGCGCGTCCATGTCCGCCCAGCGCAGCGGGACGTGAGTGACGTGACGGGGCACCGGCCATCCTCCCCTGCGCGCGCTCAGTCGCGGGTGAGCTTGCGGTAGGTCACGCGGTGGGGGCGGGTGGCGTCGGCGCCTAGCCGCTCGATCTTGTTCTTCTCGTAGGACTCGAAGTTGCCCTCGAACCAGAACCACTTCGCCG
>JBOGDU010000234.1:0-7022 GCA_050743145.1 Jiangellaceae bacterium
GCTTCACCCCGCGCGAGCTGCTGGACACCGTCCGGCGCATCGCGGTCGAGTTGCCGGTCGTCGGCATGGACGTCGTCGAGGTGTCCCCGCCCTACGACTCCGCGGACGTGACCGCGTTCCTGGCCAATCGGGTCGTGCTGGAGGTGCTGTCAGGCGTCGCCTACCGGCGCGCCGGCGGGCGGTGGGACGACATCCCGCCGACGCTCCTGCACGGGCGGACGTCGTCGGCGACGTCTGCATGACGTTGATCACGGTATGAGCGTGCAGGTGGTCGACGCACCGGAGCGTCACCGCTACGAAGCCGTCCGCGACGGAGCAGTGCTCGGTTTCGCGGCCTACCAGAGGACAGACGAGCTGATCGTGTTCACCCACACCGAGGTCGACCCGTCGCTCCGCCACCCCGAGTTCGTCGACCTGGACTACCGCCGACCGGCCAGCAAGGTCACCGACTGAAATGGTGGCCCGCGCGGGGGGTGGAGGGCAGGGACAGACCCGCGCCCGGCGGCGCTCCCTGGCCGCGCAGCTGTCGGCGCCGGCGCGCCGCTTCCTGAGCACCGAGGCGGGCAGCGCGGGCCTTCTGCTCGCGGCCACCATTGCCGCGCTGCTCTGGGCCAACTCGCCGTGGTCCGGCTCCTACGAGTCGCTCTGGGAAGCGGAGGCGTCCGTCTCCGTGGCCGGATGGGAGCTGTCGATGGACCTGGCGCACTGGGTCAACGACGGGTTGATGGCGCTGTTCTTCTTCGTCATCGGCCTGGAGGTCCGCCGCGAGTTCTCTGTCGGTGAGCTCACCCACCCCCGCCGTGCCGCGATCCCCGTGGCCGCCGCCCTCGGCGGACTCGCCGTCCCTGCGCTGCTGTACCTGGCGATGGCCCCGGGCGGTGAGGCGACCCACGGGTGGGGCGTGGTGATCGGCACCGACACCGCTTTCATGCTCGGTGCGCTCGCGGTCGTCGGCCCCACCTTCGCCACCCAGCTGCGGATCTTCCTTCTGACCCTCACCGTCATCGACGACATCGTCGCGGTCAGCGTCATCGGCCTGTTCTACAGCGACTCACTCGACATGGGTGCGCTCGGCGTCATGGCAGCCCTCGGCGCACTGATAGGCCTGATGAGCCGCATCGGCGTCTGGCGTGCGGCCCCCTACGTCCTGGCCGGTCTCGGGCTCTGGCTCGCCACCGTGCAGGCCGGGCTCCACGCCTCCATCGCCGGCATGTTCGGCGGGCTGCTGGTGGCCGCCCACGCACCCGCGCGCGAGGCAGTCGAAGGTGCGGCGAGGCGGTTCCGTGCCTTCCGCCAGTCACCCGACGTCGAGGTCGGCCGCTCCGCCCGCCTCGGACTGGTCCGCGCCGTCTCGGTCAACGAGCGCCTCCAGGCCACGCTCCACCCGTGGGCCGGCTACGTCGTCGTGCCGCTGTTCGCCCTGGCAAACGCGGGAGTCGACCTGCGTGACGGTGTCCTCGTCGAGGCGCTCTCGTCACGCGTCACCTGGGCGGTGGTGGTTGCCCTCGTTGCCGGCAAGCTCCTTGGCATCGGGCTGGCCTCCGCGGCCGCCGTGCGCGCGGGAATCGGTCGACTTCCCCTGGGGGTGGGCTTCGGGCACGTCTTCGGCGGAGCGGCACTGTCGGGAATCGGCTTCACCGTTTCCCTGCTGATCGCCGGCCTCGCCTTCGACGATCCGACGCTGCGTGACCAAGCCACCGTCGGGGTCCTGATCGCCGCCGTGCTCGCGACCACGCTCGGCTGGGCGGTCTTCCGCGCCGCTGCCGTCTTCCGCGGCCAGACCGACGCGGACCTACCCCGGTTCCTCGACCGACCGGTGGACCCTCAGACCGACCACGTCCGCGGCCGCGTCGACGCCCCGCTCACCCTCGTGGAGTACGGCGACTTCGAGTGCCCCTTCTGCGCCCGCGCCACCGGTGTGACCGGCGAACTTCGGGAGCGGTTCGGCGACGAGCTTCGGTACGTGTTTCGCCACCTCCCCCTGATCGATGTACACCCGCACGCCGAGCTCGCCGCCCGGGCCGCGGTCGCCGCACACGTCCAGGGACGCTTCTGGGAGATGCACGACCTCCTGTTCACCCACCAGGACCACCTGGACTTCGAGGACATCGTCGGCTACGCCGCAACTCTGGACCTGGACGTCGAGGCGTTCCTCCACGATCTGGATGACGAGGACGCCGCGGCCCGAGTCCGCGCGGACGTGGCGAGCGCGGAAGCCAGCGGCGCGCGTGGCACTCCCACCATCTTCATCGGCAACGCACGGCACACGGGTCCGCACGACACCGAGACCCTGGCCCGTGCGCTGGAGGCCTCCCGTGGCCATGTGGGCGTGCCCGATGGCCGGTGAGACGCCACCACCCCCGGAGGGCGGAGCTCGGCTACGGTCAGGCGGCCGGCCGCTGGGTCTCCACCGAACCCGTCGGGCTTACAGTCGATGGCACTCGCCCCGATGAAAGAGACGACCATGAACACACCCTGTGAACACCTGGCCTTCATGCGAGAGGTGACGCCCTCGGCGAACGGCTGCGAGGACTTTCTGCGGACCGGTGACTCGTGGGTGCATCTGCGCACGAGAGGCCCATTCCTGTGACCTCCGTGTGGCCGGAGTTGCCGGTGGCGAGCTGGCAGCCGACGCGAGACACCTTGATCCTCTGGCTGCAGGTGGTGGGCAAGATCCGAATCGCTCGCACCCCCTTGCTCAACCACTGGTGGAACGCGCCCTTATACGTCACCTCGCGCGGGCTGACCACGTCCCTCATGCCCGCCGAGGCCGAACGGAGCTTCTCCATCGACCTCGATTTCCTCGACCACCGCCTCGACGTCACCACCACCCGCGGCCAATCGCGAAGCATGGAGCTCTCATCCAAGTCGGTGAAGGAGTTCTACGCCGAGCTCACGGAGCTGCTGGCCTCACTGGACCTGGCCACCGAGATCTGGCCGGTGCCCGTCGAGCTTCCAGACGCCATTCCCTTCCCCGACGACGTCACCCACAGCTCCTACGATCCCGGGGCCGTCACCGCGTTCTGGCGGAGCCTGGTGGAGGTCGAACGCGTCTTCAACCAGTTCAGAGCGCGGTTTCTCGGCAAGTCCAGCCCGGTCCACCTGTTCTGGGGGGCACTGGACCTGGCCACAACCAGGTTCTCGGGCAGACCCGCTCCGCCACACCCAGGCGGCATGCCCAACTGCGGCCCACACGTGATGCACGAGGCGTACTCACACGAGGTCAGCAGCGCCGGATACTGGCCCGGGGGTGAGGGCGAGGGAATCTTCTATTCCTACGCCTACCCCGAACCTGACCACTACCGCACCATGCCCGCGGGTCCGACGGGCGCGAGGTTCGACGACGATCTCGGCGAGTTCGTACTGCCCTACACGGCCGTGCGGACCGCTCGAGACCCCGACGCCGTGCTGGTGGACTTCCTGCAACGAACGTACGAAGCCGCAGCCCTCGCCGGCGGCTGGGACCGCACGGTTCTGGAGCGCTCGCAAGGCTCCCCGTAGCCGGCACGACCACTGCAGACGACACACAGCGTGGCGCTTCGAGCCTCCCTGTGCCGGCTCCGCGGATTGCACTCGTACTATCGGCAGCGCTGTTGGCATGGTCTCGGCAGGCACCGACAGGACTATCGGCAACACGCCGGGGGTCGAAATGCCGGTAGAAGGGACTACCGGCAATGCGTGTGAGCCGGTTCCGGGAGGGTCGACCGCGCCAGGTATCCCAAGACGTACACAAACGTCATACACTGACGTGTGTGCCCGCAGAGACCTACCTGTTCACGGAGCAGTCAGCCGCGATCCTGAAGCGGGCTGGGATCGCACCGTTCGACGTGTCGGTGGCGCTCGAGTCGCGGCCGCGGGTCCGCCGGCACATCGGCGGCGCCCTAAAGATGCTCGGCCGCGGCCGGCACGGCCGGTGGCTGACCGTCGCGCTCATCGAGCAGGCGGACGACGAGTACGAGGTGGTCGGCGCCAGGTACCTCGAACCGGACGAGGTTGAGGCGATCGAACGTTACGTGGGGGAGGAGCGAGCGATGAGTGAGCGTGACGAGGCGATTGAGGCGCTGGCGGCGCGAGTGGGCGAGGGCTTTGCCGGCGAGATCGACCGTGAACCGGCGCCCAGCTCGACGGTGCTGTCGATTCGGGTGCCGACGACTCTGGCGCAGCGCCTGTTCTTGGAGGCGGAGCGCCGCGGCGTCAAGCCGAGTGCTGCGGCCCGGGATCTGCTCGATGACGGGCTGACGACCAGCGAGACGGAAGGGACGGTCCGCATCGCGGATGTGCAGCGGGCGCTGAACCAACTCGCCCGCCGCCGATCCGCGTAGCGCCGTGACCGTGTGACGTGGCGTGTGGTTTCACCACACCAGAAGTCACTTGTGCCGCTGCTCGTCGATCATCTCGACGGTTTCCGCGCGTCGTCCGAACCAGCCGAACCGTCGACGGACCCGCCTCCTGGCCATCCGCGCCTGCCCATCCTTCGGTATGGCCTCGGGGTCCGGCGAGGGTGTCCCGCGCCCTACGGCGCAGTCGCTACAACCTCCACGTCCTCGCGGGGAGCCACGAACGCGCCCGTGGCCGGGAAGGTCACCACAACCTCCGCGGTGTCCCGGTCGGGGCCGTCGAAGTCGATGAACGTGCCCACGTCCCCCAGCCGCACCACGCCCGCCGGGTCTCGATACTCGGCACCAACCCAGCGCACGGCCATGCCGGGACGAGCGTCCGCCGGGAACGTCATGGGTAGTACCTGTAGGCGGTGATGATGCCCCTGTGGCCACTGCCGTACTCCACGACGACGCGCATCCACACGGTGAACCCAATCTGCCTTCGGAACGTGACTGCTGTGCCGGACTTGCTGTAGCCGGACCAACTGTCCAACACACGAGCGATCTCATTGTCAAACCAACTACTCCAGCGGCCGTTGTAGACGAGGTGCGTGTAGCCCCACGTGGTCGTGCCCCGCCGCAGAACGGTGTTCGGGAAGGCGGAGCCCTTCACGTAGTAGGACCTGATGATGTCGTAGGAATTGTCCGGGTCCAGCAGTTCCTCGCCTACCAGCGTGGGCTCCGGCGGTGCGGGCGGCTGGGCCGTCGCGGGTGCGGCCACCCCAAGTCCCAGCATCACGACCATCGCAGCGACGGGCACGGCCAAAAGACGAAGAACGGAGCGCATAGCGCACCTCCGGTCCCACCCGGAGCCTCCCCCGCGAAGGTTCAGAACGAGCAGGTCTTACATCAGCTTGTACTGCTTGAAAGCTAAGCCGTCAAGAGACGCGGCGAAACGGGTCCGCTGTCACTTTCCCGGCGTTGCGCTGCTGGTCGATCATCTCGGCGATGTAGTCGACACATTCGTCGCAGATGCGCACCCCGGACGGCGCGGCGACTCGACTACCGGCTCACAAGGTGCGTTATTCCGCCGGTGCGAAAGCCACGCGGGGCAACTGATCGCAGCGGCACCTCCGAACGCCATAGGCATGTGGGCATCAATCGCGGCATGATCACGGAACTTCACGAGCAGGAACGTCCCACCGCGTCTGACCCATGCGTGACGGAACGAGGAGAGTGCCATGTCGTTGCACGACTTCCCGCACTACCCGCTGATGTTCGGCCCGAGCCCGATCCATCCTCTCGACCGGCTTACCGCCCACCTCGGCGGCGCCCGGATCTGGGCCAAGCGGGAGGACTGCAACAGCGGTCTGGCCTTCGGCGGCAACAAGACACGCAAGCTGGAGTACCTCGTCCCGGACGCGCTCGCGCAGGGAGCGGACACGCTGGTGTCCATCGGCGGGTACCAGTCCAACCACACACGTCAGGTCGCCGCGGTCGCCGCCAGGCTGGGCCTGAAGGCCGTACTTGTGCAGGAGCGGTGGGTCGACTGGCCCGACGTCGTGAACGACCGGGTCGGCAACATCCAGCTGTCACGCATCATGGGCGCCGAGGTGCGCCTGCACCCCGCCGGCTTCGGCATCGGTTTCAAGGACAGCTGGAACCAGGCGCTCGACGATGTTCGGGCGCGCGGCGGCAAACCGTACGGCATTCCCGCCGGCGCCTCCGACCACAGGCTGGGCGGCCTGGGCTTCGCCAACTGGGCCTACGAGGTCGAGCAGCAGGAGGCCGAGCTGGGTGTCTTCTTCGACACGATCGTCGTCTGCACGGTGACCGGCTCGACCCACGCCGGCATGATCGCCGGCTTCGCCGGACAGGATCGGCCCCGTCGGGTGATCAGCATCGACGCCTCAGCGAGGATCGACGAAACCCGCGAGCAAGTGGCGCGCATCGCCCGCAACACAGCCGAGCTCATCGGCCTAGGCAGAGAGCTGAGGGATGACGAAATCACGGTGCTCGAGGGCTGGGCCGGCGACAGCTACGGCATTCCCGTGCCGTCGACGTTGGACGCGATCCGGCTCACCGGCAGCCTCGAAGGCGTGATCATCGACCCTGTCTACGAGGGCAAGTCGATGGCCGGCCTGATCGATCTGGTGAAGAACGGCGAGATCCCCAAGGGTTCCACGGTCTTGTACGCGCACCTGGGAGGCCAGCCGGCGCTGAGCGCATACGGCGCCCTGTTCACCTCGTGACCCCGACCCGGTACCGCCGGGCGGGAACCGTCGAGTCATCCACCACGCCACAGCATCCTTGATCAATTGCAGTCGCCACTGGAAACCGCCACGTGTTGTGTCAGACCCGGCCACTATTGTCGAACACATGTTCCAAGAGGCAGCGGAGGTTCGGGACCGGTTGGCCGCGCTGGTCGGTCGGTTGGATCCAGACGCTGTGTCCGCGACGGCGGCCCGCGACCTGTGGGGGGTGCTCGAAGCGTCGGAGCGGTTGTGCGCGGCGGGGAAGACGCTGCTGGCCCGCCGGGTGGCGCAGACCCATCGTGCTGAGAGGGCCGGGGTGAAGACCGCGGCCGAGGACTTGGCTCGCCGGGGTGGGACCACCGTGGGCGCGGCCCGCGACGCGGTCGATGTCTCGACCCGGCTGCCCGACCTTCCCCGAGTGGCGGCGGCGTTACGGCGAGGTGAGCTG
>JBOGDU010000235.1:0-2203 GCA_050743145.1 Jiangellaceae bacterium
CGTCGAAGGGCAGGTAGTCCAGTGCCAGCCGACGGAAGATGTAGTCGACCACGCTCTGGGCCATCCGCACGTCCGGGTCGTCGGTCATGCCCGACGGCTCGAAGCGCATGTTGGTGAACTTCTGGACGTAGGTCTCCAACGGCACGCCGTACTGCAGCGCAATGGAGATCGCGATGGAGAAGGCGTCCATGACCCCGGCCAGCGTCGAGCCCTGCTTGCCGAGCTTGAGGAACACCTCGCCGAGGCCGTCGTCGGGGTACGAGCCCGCCGTCATGTAGCCCTCGGCACCGCCGACGGTGAACGACGTGGTGCGGCTTGGCCGCGACTTCGGCAGCCGGCGGCGGGTCGGCCGGTACTCGACGCGGACCTCTGGCTCGGCTCCCGGCGCCCCCGCCGCCTCCGTTCCGGAGCGCTTCGACGCCGAGAGCGGCTGGCCCACCTTGCAGTTGTCGCGGTAGATGGCCAGCGCCTTGAGGCCCAGCTTCCACCCCTCGAAGTAGATATGTTCGATTTCCTCTATTGTGGCCGTTTCGGGTAAATTGACCGTTTTTGAGATGGCCCCGGAAAGGTGCGGCTGGACCGCGGCCATCATGTTCACGTGCCCCATCGGCTTGATGGAGCGCACGCCCATGGCGCAGTCGAACACCTCGTAGTGCTCCTGGCGCAGCCCGGGTGCGTCGACGACGTTGCCGTGCTCGGCGATGTGCTCGACGATCGCCTCGATCTGCTCCTCCTGGTAGCCGAGCTTGCGCAGGGCCCGCGGCACGGTCTGGTTGACGATCTGCATCGATCCGCCGCCGACGAGCTTCTTGAACTTGACCAGAGCCAGGTCGGGCTCCACCCCGGTCGTATCGCAGTCCATCATCAGGCCGATGGTGTTGTGGCTGACGAAACCGGCAGCCACGTACGTGACGTTGTCGGGCACCGAGAGGTCGTATGTCGGCTGGACGCCGCCGTCTTCGTTGGCGCTGACGGTCTCGTAGATGAACCCGAGAGCATGCCCGAGCCGCTGGTCGCCGGTTGCCTCGTACAGGCGTGTTGCCAGGTCGCGACTCAACCCGCGGCCACGTGCAACGCCCTGCTGGACCAGGCCGCGCAGTTCGTGGCCGATCGGCGCGAGTTCCAGCCACAGATGACGTGGCAGGTGGATGCGATCACCGTTGCCCGCCTGACTCGCCGTCTGCGTGACCAGTGCGGACTTTCGGCCACCGAGGAAGCCGATCCAGTTCCCGAAGTTGATCGCGTGCCTGGCATTGCGAATACGCACCTGATACATCGGTCCACCCCAACCGCTCTGCGTCTGGCGAGTCGTGGTCGGGAATCCCAGGGCCAACAGAACGGTGCGCACCTCGGCTGCGAAAGCCTCCGATGCCGTAGACAGGCTCGGGACACCGGCCGTCACCGTGCCGTCAGCCTCGAACAGGCCTCGCATGAACGCCGCGTAGGTCACGAGACTGTTCGTCTCGAGAATCGCTGCCGGGATACGCGGGGACCATCCCTTACCGGCGTGATCGACACCGGGCAGTTCCTTGGCGAACCCGGCGGCCTGCCACCATCGCGCCAGCCGCACTGACTGGAGCACGACCTCGGTGTAGCCCTCTTGGGCGTTCAGGACCGGCTCGAGCCCGAACAGGCCCTTGGACAACACCCGAATGCGTTCGACGACGTCGGTGTCCTGCTCGGCGACGCAGAGCCGGATCCCCTTCGCGTGCAGGCTCCCGTCGCCCATGAAGTAGCCGACCAGCTCGGCAAGCTCGGCGTCGACCGACCCCGGCACGTGAATATTGCGGTCACCGGCGTAATAGGCCTGGTCGAGCACCGGCAGCGGCACATCGACCGCTGCGCCTACCAACGTGCCCAGTTGGATGGGTACGACATCGTTCGATGCGACATCGGCGAGTCGCTTCCACTGCCATTCACCGGTGTGTTCGTCGACAACCTTGATCTGGTGGCCGTAGGTGCCCTGGATCCGATACCCGCCAGCGGTGACGATGCGCCTGGTCGGCTCTTCACCGTTGACGAAGAACTGGGTCGCCGTACGCGGCCCGTCGTCGGTGGAGACCGCGGCGTCGAGGCGCTGCCACTGCTCACCCCAGACGTCTCCAAGGTCGGACAGCCGCACGAGTCCGCGGTCGGTGGTGACGAGCGTGTCGCCCGTGAGGCATCCCGTCGGCGCCAGCAGGCTGGCCTGAGCGTTGCGCCA
>JBOGDU010000236.1:0-4767 GCA_050743145.1 Jiangellaceae bacterium
CGTGCTCATGGC
The DNA here is from genome assembly GCA_050743145.1 of Jiangellaceae bacterium. Taxonomy (GTDB): domain Bacteria; phylum Actinomycetota; class Actinomycetes; order Jiangellales; family Jiangellaceae; genus DASRTE01. The sequence goes on from JBOGDU010000236.1 coordinate 13, forward strand.
CCGGCCCGCAACAGGCCGGAACCGGTGCCGCGGGCTCGGCGTGGTCGGCGGTCCACGGCGTGCGGGTCCACTCCCAGACGTTTCCGGCGACGTCGTAGAGCCCGTGGCCGTTCGGTGGGAACCGGCGCACCGGCGAGGTCCGGTCGAATCCGTGCGGACGTAGGTTCTCCCACGGGAACCGGCCGTGCCAGGTGTTGGCCATGACCTTGCCTCGGGGCATGAACTCGTCGCCCCAGGCGTAGGTCTGGCCCTCGAGGCCACCGCGGGCCGCATGCTCCCACTCGGCCTCCGTGGGCAGATCCTGGCCGGCCCACGCGGCGTAGGCGAGCGCGTCCTCGTAGCCCACGTGCACGACCGGATGCAGCTCACGCCCGTGCAACGTGGAGTCGGGTCCCAGCGGATGCCTCCAGTCTGTGCCCGGCACCCAGCTCCACCACAAGGTCCAGTCGTCCAGCCGCACCGGCCCGGGGGTGGGGGTGAACACCTGCGATCCGGGCACCAGGTTCGCTGGGTCGGCACCGGGGAAGTCGGTCGGATCCGGAGCCTGCTCGGCGACCGTCACGTGCCCGGTCTCCTTGACGAAGCGTCGGAACTCGGCGTTGGTCACCGGGAGCTCGTCGATCCAGAGGTCGCCGGCGTCGACCTCGCGGACCGGGTGCTCCTCCGGGTAGAAGTCGTTGCTGCCCATGAGGAAGCGGCCCGCCGGTACGTGCACCATGTGCTTGCGCCGGTCCCCCGCGATCACGGTCCGGAGCCTATGCCTGGTCCGACGGCTTGAGCATCCACCACTCGGTGAACTCGGAGCAGCGTCCGTCGACGCCGAAGCGCATCACCCAGAGGTTGGAGAACCGGTCGCCGTCGTCGTAGTCGACCTCGCCGGTGACCACTGCCAGGTCGTCGTGCACGACCAGCGGCGCGAACTCGGCCCGCCAGGTGCCCGGCTCGTCCCGGTGCTCGACCCAGTCCGCCACGATCGCGTCCCGGCCCACGGCGGGTTCCCGGTACGGACGGTGACGGTAGGTGGCGTCGGCGGTGAACAGGACCTCCACGTCGTTCGGGTCGTTGCTCGTCCAGGCCGCGAGGTAGGCGTCCACCCAGCGCTGGACCTGGTCGGTGTCTACGGTGGTCACGGGCTGCTCCCTCCCACAGGTCCGTCCCGGTCTACCACGGCTGGATGACCCGGGGCGGCGGGCGGGTCACACTGGGGGTGTGGAGGTGCGCGGACGATGGGCAGGGTGACGGCCCGGCGCGCGGTGCTGCGGCTGGCCGACGGTCATGCCAGCGAGCGACCGGACATGCTCGCCGTCGAGGAGCCGCTGCAGATCCGCGTCGGCCCGATCGTCGTCACGACGACCATGCGGACCCCGGGCGACGACTTCGACCTGATCGCCGGATGGCTGGTGGCCGAAGGGGTCGTGGCCGCGGCCGCCGACGTCGTCGCCATGCGCACGTGCACCGACGAGCCGAACACGGTCGAGGTGACCCTGGCCGAGCACGTACGGCCGCCTCGTCCCCGCGCCTTCGCCACGACCAGCGCCTGCGGTGTCTGCGGTGCCGACAGCGTGGCCGACGTCAGGGGTGCGCTGCGGTGGCCACCCGCGCAGGACCGGACGCCCGTGGAGCCGGCGGTCGTGTCCGCCCTGCCCGAACGGCTGCGGTCGGCCCAGAAGGCGTTCGACAGCACCGGCGGCCTGCACGCGGCGGGACTGTTCACCGCCGCAGGCGAGCCGGTCTGGATCCGCGAGGACGTCGGCCGTCACAACGCGGTCGACAAGGTGGTCGGAGTCGCACAGCGAAAGGACGCCCTGCCGCTTCGCGGTCATGTGCTGCAGGTGTCTGGTCGGGCCTCCTTCGAACTGGTCCAGAAGGCGGCGATGGCCGGCGTCCCGGTCCTGTCGGCGATCTCGGCCCCGTCGACGCTGGCCGTGGACCTCGCCCGCGAGTGCGGCGTGACACTCGTGGGCTTCGTGCGCGACGGCAGGATGAACGTCTACGCCGGTGCGGCTCGCCTGGGTTCGCTCGGCTAGCGGACCCGTGCTCCCGCGGCTGCGCGACGACGACTCACGGCGCCGCTGCAATCGCGGCGGCGCTCAGCGAGGTCGCATCGCGCTCAGCGAGCACCCGTGCGATCGGAAGGTCGAGCGCGGTGCGGTACGGCGCCAGGCCCTCGAGCACCTCTGCTCGCGTCGATGCGGCTACCCCGACGCTGCCGAGCGGCACATTCATGGCTTCGAAGTGCTTGCGATGACTGTCGTTGATGTTGCGGTAGTAAGTCTCCTCGTCGCGAAGCCGTCGCAGAGAGCCGATGCCCACCGCGACGCGGACGTACGACGCGACGACCGGGGTGGCGCGTCCGGCCTCCTCGGCTCCTTCCTGCACCCAGCGGCGGGCCTGCGCCGCTTGGGCGGGCAGCATCCAGTTGAGCAGGACGCCGTCGGCGATCGCACCACCGAGGCGGCACAGCCGCGGTCGCATGGCCGCCACGACGATGCGAGTGTCCGCAGGGAGGAGCTCCCGTAGCTCGGCGACGGCCCGCTCCACGACATCGATGGGTGCGCGGAGCTGGCCAGACCCGACCCCGACCAAGAGTCTCGCGGGATCAAGGCCGAGGCGGTCGATCTCTGCCGCGATGTGGACCGGCTGGTGACGGTCGAGGGGGAGGACCCCGACGCCGAGCTCGAGCTGTGGGGCCGCTGCGGCGAAGTGGGCGAGCATCGTCAGCCCGGGCGAGGCCGGCTCGTCGTTCGACCACAGCGAGTGGTACCCCAGATGCTCGCACTGCACGGCCAGGTCACGAGCGAGTCCTGGGTCGAGACCGGCCGTGATCCCCAGCCCACGGCAGATCGGCACGGAGGTGTTCACGGCAACGTCAGGACCGACGGACGCGCCATCAAGGGACATCGAGTAGTGGGCGGTAGTTGGCGTGGACGATGTTCCGTCCCCATCTGCGCAGCACCAGGTTGCGGAGGACGGGTGGCAGGTTGCGAGTGCGATCCCGCCGGTGCGTCTGGGCGAGGACCCACTGCGTGCGTGGGCGCCGCCGAGCCTGGAAGCTCGCGATTGCCTGTGCGACTCCGTCCCCGTGAGCGAGGCACTCGGCGAGCACCAGGCCGTCCTCGAGCGCCATCGCCGCACCCTCGGCCATGTTGGGTGACGTCGCGTGCGCCGCATCCCCGACGAGCAGCACCGATCCGCGCGACCACCGGTCGAGGGTCACCTCTTCGATCTGGGCGACGTGCACGGCGTCGCCGGGTCCGAGCGATTCGAGGATTGCCGGAACGGGGGCGCTGAACCCACGCACGAGTCCGGCAAGTCGCGCGATCACGTCGTCGCCTGCGGGCCGAGAGATGCTGTCGGCGGGAGCGTCGCAGTAGCAGTAGACCAGGCCCTGGCCGATCGGCATCGCCAGGAATGCGACGCCGCGACCGAGCAGCACCGTCCACGTCGTCAACTCAGGCGGACACTTGGTGACGAAGCGGTACGCGACCTGCCCCACCGGCCGGACTGCGTCGGCACCGAGGGCGAGCCGGCGGACCTTGGAGTGGATTCCGTCGGCGCCGATGGCCATGTCGTAGCGGCCGATACTGACGTCCTCGAATTCGACGGTCACGGTCCCGTCCTGCTCGCTGAGCCAGCGCAGCGAAACACCCGTCCGGACCGGTATGGGATCGCCGTGGGACGCCAAGACCGCGTGGAGGTCCGCCCGATGCAGAGCGAGGCATTGGCCGACGTCGCCCCAGAGGGCGTCGAGCTCGACCTCGGCCAGCACATTGCCGCGGTGGTCGCAGAAGCGTTGGCATGGGATCACTGCCGCTCTTTCGGCAACCGCGGATTCCAGGCCCAGAGCACGCAGCGCCCGTGCGGTGTTGGCCGGCAGGTAGATCCCTGCTCCGGTGTGCGCCCAGGCGCGGTCGCGCTCGATGACGTCGGCGGCGAACCCGCGCTGCCGGAGCGCTCGGGCGGCGCCGAGACCAGCGATCCCGGCGCCGACGACGAGAATGCGCAAACCCGCCACCGGCGATCACTCCTCCTGACCGGACCGGTTGGTGGCCGGATCGATGTTCTGGTTCGAGCGAAACAGGTTGTCAGGGTCGTAGGTTCTCTTCACGGATGCGAGGCGCGGGTAGTTCTCTCCGTAGGCCGCTCGGATCCGCGGCCGGCCCTCATCACCGAGGTTGTTCACGTACACCGACTCCTCGAGGTGTGGCTGCATCGCCTCGAACAGCGCCCTGGTCCACTGGACGTTGCGATCCGAGTGGGCTGGATCGGACCACTGCGACCCGATGAGGAAGTCGTGCTGCTCGGCCCGATGCGGGAAGGCGGTCGCCGACGGGCCGACACGACTCGCCACTCCGTGCATCCGCTGCAGGCCGACGCCGCTGGCCGATGAAGGCATCAGGGGGACGAACTGCATCAGGGTCTCGATGGCGCCGTCGGTCAGATTGCGCAGCCAGCCGGACTTCCACAGGTGCAATCGCCCGGCGGGGAACCCCTCGTCGCGAGCACTCTGCAACACCGCATAGGGCATGGGCTGGATCTCGTCCGCCGCCGGCGACTGGAACGTCCGCAGCGGATGCAGAACCCGTTCGCCCTCGTCGATCGGACCGCAGTAGCAGACCGCGATGGACACCGTGGGCTCCCCGGCCGGGGTCATGGCCAGTGACGCTGCCGTGGACAGTTCGTCCGGTGCTGCCTTGACGAAGTCGTCGTAGAAGCGAAGGACCCGCGGCGCCATGCTCAAGGGGTACGACAGGC
>JBOGDU010000237.1:0-7228 GCA_050743145.1 Jiangellaceae bacterium
CGAGTCACGAGCCGATGCGCTTCGCCAGCAGCAGCGTGCTGACGACCTCGACCCCGACGTGGACGAGTCACGAGCCGATGCGCTTCGCCAGCAGCAGCGTGCTGACGACCTCGACCCCGACGTGGACGAGTCACGAGCCGATGCGCTTCGCCAGCAGCAGCGTGCTGACGACCTCGACCCCGACGCCGAGGAACATGCGCAGACCGAGAGCCGTCGCGACCGCGAAGACTACGGCGACCAGCGACCCTTGTGACATCGAGAGCGATTCCGGCGCGTCGCTGATGCTGTCGGGCTTGCCCGGTTCATCACCAGTGGCGCGGTCCGCGGACCGCTCAGACTAGGCCGATGCGTGGGACCAGCCCGTCCACCTGTCCACTGTGATGACGACGACGGGTCCACGCGGCGGCTCCCGCTGGTACTGGTCGTACTTCGCCACCAGCGGGGCGAGATCAGGACCGGCGTGGGCGATCTCCGCACGGCCGTCGGCCCGGACCCACCAGAGCCGGGTCCAGTCGTCTTCGTAGTGGTCACAGAGCAACGCGACCCGCGGATTTTCGGCGATGTTCCTGAGCCGGCGCAGGTTCGTTGTGGACTTCGGCTTCTGGTCGACCGCCAGCAGTATCAGGTCGTCGCCGACAACGGCGAACGTGACCGGAACGAGATGGGGCCGGTGGTCGCTACCGGCGGTGGCGAGGTGAGCCACCCGCGCGGCCGACATGCGGACACGGCAGGTCTGTCGGTCGAGTCGCACCGCTCCACTTCACCACGAGGCGGCGGCTTCAGCGGACGCGAGCGGACAAGTCGGCCCGGCGGGCACGAACTCCTCGCGCTCCCGGCATGTCACGTCTCGTTCCCCGTCCGGCCGGGCCCGACCGCGCAGCTAGGCCAGCGTGCTGATCCCGAAGGCAACGGTGAACCCGAGTACGGTGACCAGCCCGGTGGCCGGCCCGCTGTGTTCGTACGCCTCGGGGATCATCGTGTCGGTGAGCATCGTGAGCAGGGCGCCGGCGGCGAAGGCTTGGACCAGCGCGACCGATCCGCCACCGGCACCGCCGAGCAGCACGTACCCGAGCCCCGCAGCGATCCCCGACACCAGCGTCGTCGCGCCCCACAGGAGCATCAGCCGCGACGGCCGGGTGCCGCTCTTGAGCAGGCCGGTGCTCGCCGCCATGGATTCGGGAAGGTTGGACAGAAACACCGCTGCGAGCATGGCCCAGCTGACCCCGGATCCCGCCACCAGTGTGGTGCCCAGTACCACCGACTCGGGCACACCGTCGAGGACTGTGCCCAGCGCGATGGCGGCGCCCCCGCCGCTTTCCTGAGCGCCCGTCGAGCTCTTCCGGTCACGGCCGCCCATCCGGTCGATGAGAAGGTCGCCGACGTAGAACGTCAGGGCCCCGGCGGCCAGACCGACGATCAGCGTCGCCGCGTTGCTCTGCTCGAAGGCGTCCTGGACCAGGTCGTACGCGACGGCGCTGATGAGCACTCCTGCGCCGAACGCCATGATCAGCGCCACCGTGCGCTGGCCGGGAGGACGGATCAGCACGATCACCGCGCCGATCAGCAGGGACGAGCTGGCCAGTAGTCCCCACCCGAAGGCACTCATCGGTGACCTCCCGTTGTGCGGCTCGGAGGCTGCCGCCCGCCTCGTGCCGCACAGCGTAGAGATCGAGCCGCCAGATAGGTGCATCTCGTGTGGCATGGAGACCAATCCGCCGGACTCTCGGCTGCGAACCCCGAATGATCGGCGCCGTTCGCCAGGCGGGGCGCGTACGGCTGGGGCGGGCCGATCGGGACGAGGACGGGTCCGAGGGTCACAGGGGAGCCCTCGGGCCCGTTCGAGGGCGCGCCGCCTGGCTCTGCGCCGCCGCCCTCGTCAGCGGCCCCGGAGAAACGGCCGCGTCGTTTGTCAAGCAGACTCGCCTGAAACCTGTGAGATTTCTGTGATTTCTGTTCCCTCTTGTGACGTACGTGGCTAGCCTCGAACGGTCGGAACGCCCAACCCGCTCACCATCGCGCCTAGGAGTTGCCGGTGCCGATGCGTCGCCACCTCCTAGCTGCGGGCGTCGTCGCGGCCATGATCGCGGGTGCGCTGACCGTCCCCGTAGCTGCTGATCCGCTGTACCCGTCGCAGAACGACATCGACGACGCGCGCAATGCCGAGGACTCGGCCGCGGTAGCCGTAGCCGCGATCGAAGAGGAACTCGCCGCGATCACGGCCCGCCTCGATGAACTGCAGATCGCCGCCGCCCGTGCCGTCGAGGCACACAACGGTGCAGTCTTCGCGCTGACCGAGGCCGAGCAGGAGGTGCGTGCGGCGTCGGCCGAGGCGGTGTCGACACGCGCTGCGGCCGACGGCGCGCACGTAGACCTGGGGAAGCTCGCCGCCGCGTCCTATCGCAACGGTGGTCAGTTCACCCACCTCGCCTTCATCCTGCGGGCAGACGACGACGAGCAGTTCATCGACGGTGCGGCGATGCTCCATTCCGTCACCACGACCCAGCACGCGATATTTCAGCGGTGGGAGGAGGCGGCCGGGCGGGCACGAGTCGCAGCAGCCCAGGCAGCGCGCGCGCTGGAGGATCGGCGTACCGCCGAGGCCGCCGCGCAGCAGGCCTTCGAGGCCGCGGCAAGGGCGGTCGCGGAGCAGGAGGCGGCTCTCGCGACCGCGGAGTCCGACCGCTCGTCGCTGATCGCCGCTTTGGCCGACGCCCGCGGGACCACCGTCGCCCTCGAGCGCGAGCGCCAGGCCGGCCTGGAAGCCGAGCAGGTCGCAGCCCGGGAACGCGCGGCCGAGCGGGCCACCGTTGGGGAATCGGCTCAGCCCTCGGTCGCCACCGCTGCCGATGTGTCGGCCCTGGAGGCGGCCCGGCCGCCGGACACATCCGTCGACCCCGAGCCTGCCGAACAGCCCAGGCCGCCTCCTGCCGAGCAGCCCGAGCCTTCGTCCACACCGCCGCCGGCGCCCTCGCCGCCACTGCCGCCGCCGCTGGCACCACCGCCGCCGGCACCACCGCCGCCGGCACCACCGAGCACGTCTGCGGCGCAACGTGCCGTCGACTACGCGCGGGCACAGCTCGGTAAGCCGTACCGCTGGGGCGCTGCCGGCCCCGACGCGTTCGACTGCTCAGGGCTGACCATGCGCGCATGGCAGCGGGGCGGCGTATCCCTCCCGCACTGGAGCGTGGCACAGGCGCGAGCGGTCACCCGGGTTCCCTACGCGAGCCTCCGCCCAGGAGACCTGATCTTCTGGTCCGACAACGGCCAGGCCTCCGGCACGTACCACGTAGGGCTCTACATCGGCGGCGGCAGGATGATCCACGCCCCTAGGCCGGGCAAGGTCGTCGAGATCCAGTCGGTCTTCTACTGGCGGACGCCCTCGTTCTACGGCCGCGTCTGAGCAGCTCACGTCACGTCCGTGCCCGGCTGCGGTCCGGCGGCGCGAGTTGTCCGGCCGGTCAAGGCGTTGACCTGCACCGACGCGTGCAGCCGGCCTGACAGCTCAACCCTACGCAGGTTGTCAGGGCGGAGCCGTCGCCGAGCAGCAAGTTCCGCCCGGCACGACCTGACAGCTCGCAGCCCGCTGGCATGTCGGTGCGGGCCCCGCGACGGGGTGCACAAACCGCCGGCACGGAATGACAACTCGACCGGGAAGTCAGTGGGCGTAATAGCCCGTGTCGCGAGCGCGCTGGTACGACCGTTCGATCTCGGCCTCGGCCTCGGCCCGGGACGCCCACGTCGCGCCCTCGACGGATTTGCCGGGCTCGAGCTCCTTGTAGACCTCGAAGAAGTGCTGGATCTCCATCCGCTCGAACTCCGGAATGTCGTACAGGTCGCTCAAGCGCGTCTTGCGGACATCGCCCGCGGGCACGCACATCACCTTGTCGTCGCCGCCTGCCTCGTCCTTCATCCGGAACATGCCCAGCGCCCGACAGCGGATCAGACAGCCGGGAAAGGTCGGATCGTCGATGAGCACGAGCGCGTCGAGCGGGTCGCCGTCCTCTCCGAGCGTTCGCTCGATGAATCCGTAGTCGGCCGGATAGCGCGTCGAGGTGAACAGCCGCCGATCGAGCTTGATGCGACCGGTCTCGTGGTCGAGCTCGTACTTGTTCCGGCTCCCCGCCGGGATCTCGATGGTGACGTCGAACTCCACGGCTGACCTCCCGCTCACGACTGACCAGCAGTGTCCCGTACCGTGACCGGTCGTGTCTCGTCGCGTCGTTGCCCTGCTCGCGGCACTCGCCGTCGTGCTGGCTGCGGTCGCCGCGACCCTGCTCCTCACGGGTGTGATCGACCTGAGCCCGCGGGCCGGACCCACGCCGTCACCGTCGGCGAGCGAGACGTCCACCCCGCCGCCGGAGCCGGTACCGACCGTGCTGCCGGCAGCGTCGACGACTCCCATGGCGGCAGCCGTCGAGGTCGCCGAGGCCATCGAGCCCGCCCTGGCGGCCGGCGCCCTGGGCGACCGGGTCGGCGTCTCCGTGGTCGACCTCGGCACGGGCGCCATCGCGTACGAGAGCGGTCCGGACGCTCTGATCCCGGCGAGCACCCTGAAGCTGCTGACGGCCGCCGCCGCGCTCGACGTGATCGGACCCGACCACAGGTTCACCACCCGGGTCGTCGAGGGGACGGCGCCCGGTGAGGTCGTCCTCGTCGGCGGCGGGGACCCCATGCTGACATCGGCCGACCGCCCAGCGCCGCGTGCGACTGCGCTGTCCAGACTGGCCGCCGCAACGAGCGCAGCGCTCCGGTCAACCGGAACGACGAGTGTGCGCCTGCTCGTGGACGACTCGCTGTTCACCGGTCCGGCCGTCGACCCCGACTGGCGCTCGGCGTTGGTGTCGTCCGGTTTCGTCGGTCCGGTGAGTGCCCTGGCCGTGGACGGGGGGCGGCTCGAACCTGACACCGTCCGCCGGTCGCCCGACCCGGCGTTGGGCGCGGCGGCTGCCTTCGCGGACATGCTGGCGGCGGGTGGCGTCGATGTGTCGTCCGAACCCGTGCGCGGCGACGCTGTCGGGGGAGCGACGGAGATCGCCGACGTCGCCTCCGTGCCGTTGGCGGACATCGTCGAGCACGTCGTCGCGGTCAGCGACAACGACGGTGCCGAGGTTCTCGCCCGCCACGTCGCCCGTGCCGTGGGGCTCCCCGCGACCTCGGACGCGGCCGGTCAGGCGATCGTCCAGGCCATGACCGGGCTCGGCGTCGACGTGACCGGTCTGGCCGTTCTCGACGGCAGTGGTCTGGCGAGGGGGAGCGCAGTGCCCCCGCGGGTGTTGACCGCCACCCTCACCCTGGCCGGCAGCCCCTCACATCCGCACCTGCGTTCGGTGCTGACGGGCCTTCCCGTGGCGGGATTCACCGGCACTCTCGACGACCGGTTCGACTCGCCCGCGGCTGCAGACGGAATGGGTGTGGTCCGCGCGAAGACCGGGTCATTGACCGGCGTGAGCTCGCTGGCTGGGACGGTGGTGGCGCGCGACGGGACCGCGTACGCCTTCGCGTTGATGGCAGACGAGGTCGTGAACACGGTAGCGGCGCGGTCGGCGCTGGATGACGCGGCCGCCGCCCTGGCGCGATGCGGGTGCGGGACACCTGGCGCGAACCCCTGAGACGGACCCTCACGTAGCGTGAGGTCATGACTTCGAACGAACCAGCAGACCTGGTCGACTGGGATCTCGCGGTGGCGACGGCCCGGCGGCTGGCCAAGCCGGGCCCCACCGTGAGCATCGAGGACGCGCGCAGTGTGGTGACCGACCTCAAGACGTTCGCCGCGGAGGCGAACGCACCAGTGCGATCGTTCACCGGACTGGGCGGCACGGCCGCTCCCGCGCCCGTGGTCGTGGTCGACCGGGGAGGATGGGTCCAGGCCAACGCCGACGGCATGCGCCAGATCATCGTGCCGCTCAGCGACAAGCTCCGCGAGCGGCGCACAGGGTCCGGGCTGCTCGAGCAGGTCGGGCCCAAGGTGACCGGAGTCGAGACCGGGGCCCTGCTGGCATTCCTGTCGGGGAAGGTGCTCGGGCAGTTCGACCCGTTCTGGTCCGACGGTTCCGGGGCGGCAGGACGGCTCCTGCTGGTGGCCCCCAACGTCGTCCACGTCGAACGGGAGCTCGAGGTCGACCCGCGCGATTTCCGGATGTGGGTGTGCCTGCACGAGGAGACCCATCGGGTGCAGTTCACGGCCGTGCCGTGGCTGCGCGATCATCTGCGCGGCGAGATCGAGTCCTTCGTCGGTGCGACCGAGGTCGACCCGGCCGTGTTGATGTCGCGGTTGCGCGACGTCGTGCGGTCGGTGATCGAGAGCGCGCAGAGCGGTGCGGGTGGGCATTCGGTTCTCGACCTCGTGCAGTCCCCTGAACAGAAGGAAGTCATCGACCGGGTGACCGCCGTCATGTCCCTACTCGAGGGGCACGCGGACGTCGTCATGGACGGAGTCGGACCCGAGGTCGTCCCGAGCGTCGCGACCATCCGCGAGCGGTTCCAGCGCCGACGCGCCGGAGCCGGCGGCCTTGACCGCACGCTGCGGCGGCTGCTCGGTCTCGAAGCGAAGATGCGGCAGTACCGAGACGGCGCGAAGTTCGTCAACGGCGTCGTCGGCTCGGTGGGCATGGATGGCTTCAACCGGGTCTGGGAGTCACCGACGACGCTTCCCACCCTCGACGAGATCACCGATCCTGTGGCATGGGTGCGGCGCGTCCACGGGCAGGCGGCACTCTCGCGATCATGACTCTGGGCGACGGAGGGGGTGGGATGCCACGGCGGGCTCCGCGATCCGTGGCGGAGAAGCATGCCACGGATCGCTCTTCAGACGCCCGCCTGCGCATCCCGCCCCCTGCGTCGCCGGGCCCGTGAGTGCCGGGGGTTCCTCCGTACCCCCTCATCTGGCGGTACGGCGGGCGGTTCGGGAGGTCCTCGGCGGCCTGCCAGCTGATCGTCCCGTGCTGGTGGGGTGTTCGGGGGGTGCTGACTCGCTCGCCCTCGCTGCGGCTTTGTCGCATGTCGCCGCGCGGGACGGACGGCGGGCCGGCGCGGTGACCGTCGACCACGGGCTCCAGCCCGGCTCGGCCGAACGTGCCCGTGGTCTGGCCGCCGCGCTCGTCGAGATGGGGTTCGACCCGGTCGAGGTCGTACACGTCCGGGTGAGTGGGACCGAGGGGCCCGAGGGAAACGCGCGGCGGGTCCGCTATGCAGCACTCCGAGCTTGCGCGGAGCGGCACGGAGCCGTGGC
>JBOGDU010000238.1:0-9594 GCA_050743145.1 Jiangellaceae bacterium
ACACGGCCGGCATCGCGGGCGACCGCCTCGTGCACGGCTACGACCCGACGCACACCGGCTTCTACCACGGCGGTGACCTCGCCGGCCTGCTGGAGCAGCTCGACTACATCGAGGGCTTGGGCACCACCGCGATCTGGCTGACGCCGTCGTTCAAGAACAAGCCGGTACAGGGCGCCCCCGGCACCGAGAGCGCGGGGTACCACGGCTACTGGATCACCGACTTCACGCAGATCGACCCGCACCTCGGCACCAACGACGAGCTCAGGCAACTCGTCGACGCAGCTCATGCGCGCGACATCAAGGTGTTCTTCGACATCATCACCAACCACACCGCCGACGTCCTCGACTACCCACTCGAGGACTACATCAACAACGGTGAGAAGGTCCCCTACCGCAACAAGGGCGACTTCCCTTACCTCGATGCCGACGGCGTGCCGTTCGACGACCGCGACTACGCATCCGGCGACCAGGGCTTCCCCGCGATCGACCCGGAGGTCTCCTTCCCGTACCAGCCGCGCTTCCGCAGTCCGTCGGACGCGACCGTGAAAACGCCTGCCTGGCTGAACGACCCGTCGATGTACCACAACCGGGGCACCAGCGAGTTCGCCGGTGAGAACAGCGAGTACGGCGACTTCCCGTCCGGACCGTTCTCGGCGCTCGACGACCTCTGGACCGAGCGCCCCGAGGTCACAGACGGGATGATCGACATCTATCAGACCTGGGTGCGTGAAGCGGGCATCGACGGCTTCCGCATCGACACCGTCAAGCACGTCAACATCGAGTTCTGGCAGCAGTTCGCGCCGGCGCTGACCGGCTACGCCGCGTCCATCGGCAACGAGGACTTCTTCATGTTCGGAGAGATCTTCGACGCCGATCCGCGGGGCATGTCCCGTTACACGACGGAGGGCAAGCTCCAGGCGGCCGTCGACTTCGGCTTCCAGGCGAACGGCGCCAACTTCGCCAACGGCAACCCGACCAGCGAGCTGCGCGACTTCTTCACCCGGGACGACTTCTACACCGACACCGACTCCAACGTGTACTCGCTGCCGACCTTCCTCGGCAACCACGACATGGGCCGGATCGGCAGCTTCATCCGGCAGCGCAACGCCGACGCGGCGGACGCCGAGCTCCTGCAGCGTGACCAGCTCGGGCACTCGCTGATGTTCCTCACCCGCGGCCAGCCCGTGGTCTACTACGGCGACGAGCAGGGATTCGCGGCCGAACTCGGCGAGCCCCAAGGTGTGGGAGACCAGCGGGCGCGCGAGGACATGTTCCCGTCGCAGGTCGCCGAGTACAACGACAACGACCTCATCGGCACCGACGCCACGACGGCCGACGCCAACTACGACCCGGACCACCCGCTCTACCAGCACATCGCCGCCCTCTCGGAGCTGCGTGACGAGCACCCGGCGCTGGCCGACGGGGCGCAGATCCACCGTTACGCCAGCGCGGCTGCGGGTGTCTTCGCGGTGAGCCGGATCGACGCGGAGGACGAGGTGGAGTACCTCGTCGCCGCGAACAACGCCGAGACGGCCAAGACCGTCGTCCTGCCGACCTTCAGCGACCGCATGGTGTTCAAGGGCGTGTGGCCGGCAGGCACCGGACAGATCATGACCGACAAGGAGGGTCGGGTCAGCGTGACGGTGCCGCCGCTGTCGGCGGTCGTCTGGAAGGCCGCGGCGCCGCTGAAGCGGACCGCCGAGTCGCCGGCGCCGTTCTTCCGCACACCCACCGCGGGCGGCGCGGTGAACGACCGCGCCGAGATCCGGGTCTCTGTGCCCGGCGCCGGCTTCCAGCAGGTCACCTTCGCGTGGCGGCCCGTCGGTACCGAGGATTGGACCGTCCTCGGGACGGACGACAACGCGCCGTACCGCGTTTTCCACGACGTGTCCGGCATCGCCGCGGGCACCCCGGTGGAGTACCGCGCCATCGTGGTCGAGCACGACAACGACCTCGGCGTCGCGACGACCTCGGCCGTTGCCGGCGTGCCAGCGCCACCGACCGGTGGCGACGGCGGAGGTGGCGGCCCGGTCGAGCAGCCCGCCGAGGTGGCCGTGCCGGGCAGCCACAACAGCGAGCTGGGGTGTGTCACCGACACCGGAGCACCGGAGGACTGGGCTCCCTGGTGCGACCAGGCCCAGATGACCCGCGACGTCGACGACGACGTCTGGAAGCTCGCGGTCGACAACCTGCCTGCGGGTGGCTACGCGTTCAAGGCGGCCATCAACCGGTCGTGGGACGAGAACTACGGCGCGGGCGGTGCTCGCAACGGTTCCGACATCCCGTTCGACCACCAGGGTGGGCCGGTGACCTTCTACTACGACCACGCAACGCACTGGATCACCAACGATGTGCTCGACCCGATCGTCACGGCGCCGGGCAGCTTCCAGTCCGAGCTCGGCTGCCCCGGCGACTGGGCCCCGGACTGCATGCGCTCGTGGCTGCAGGACCCCGACGGCGATGGGACCTACACGTTCGTGACCACACAGCTGCCGCCAGGCGTGTACGAGGTCAAGGTCACGCACGGGCTGTCGTGGGACGAGAACTACGGCGCCGGCGGCCAGCCCGACGGTGCGAACATCCCGTTCACGGTGCCCGGTGCCGGGGTCGCAGTCGTGTTCACCTACGACATCGCCTCGAACGTGCTGACGATCCGGACCCAGGAGGCTGGTGCCGCACCGGACCTGTCCAAGCAGCTGGCGCACTGGCTCGAGCGCGACCTCATCGCGTGGAACCTCCCGGCCGACACCCAAGGCTGGAGCTTCCGGCTGCACCACGCCCCGGAGGGCGGCCTCGCCGTGGACGCCGAGGAAGTGACCGGTGGGGGCTCGGTGCCGCTGACCCTCGACCCGGACGGGCTACCGGCTGATGTGCGGGAGGCCTACCCCCACCTGGCCTCGTACGAGGCTCTGCGACTCTCGGGCAAGGACGCCAAGTCCGCGGAGGACCTGCTCACCGGCCAGTTGGCCGTGGCCGCCTACGACGAACTGGGTCGCCTCGTCGACGCGACCGGTGTCCAGATACCGGGCGTGCTCGACGACGTCTACGCCGACGCGGTGGACCGCAATCTCGGTGTGAACTGGCGCGGGAACACGCCGTCGCTGGCGGTGTGGGCGCCGACGGCGAAGGACGTCGACCTGCTGCTCCAGGCTCCAGGGGCGTCAGCCGACACCCGGATGGACCTGCGCCGCGGCTCCGACGGCGTGTGGTCGGTCGTCGGCAGGCCGCAATGGAAGGGGGCGAGCTACCTCTACGAGGTGGACGTGTACGTCCCTGAGACCGGTGCCGTCGAGAGCAACGTCGTCACGGACCCGTACAGCCTCGCCCTGACGACGAACTCGCAGCGGTCCGTGATCGTCGATCTCGACGATCCTGCGTTGCGGCCGAGCGGCTGGGACGAGCTGACCAAGCCTGCTCTGGCACAGCCGGAGGATTCGACCATCTACGAGCTGCACCTGCGCGACTTCTCGATCGGCGACGAGTCCGTCCCCGCCGACGAGCGCGGGACCTACCTTGCCTTCGGCCATGACGACAGCGCCGGAATGTCCCACCTGCGAGAGCTGGCGGAGGCGGGCATGAACTCGCTGCACCTGCTTCCGGTCTTCGACATCGCGACGATCCCGGAGCGCCGGGCCGACCAGGCGACGCCCGGCTGCGATCTCGCCGCCATGCCCGCCGCCAGCGAGGAGCAGCAGGCGTGCCTCGAGCCGATCCGCGACACCGATGGGTTCAACTGGGGCTACGACCCATGGCACTACACGGTGCCGGAGGGCTCGTATGCGACCGACCCCGAAGGCCCGGTCCGCACGCGCCAGTTCCGGGAGATGGTCGCCGCCGTGAACGGCGCCGGGCTTCGGGTCGTGATGGACGTCGTCTACAACCACACGACGGCGCACGGCCAGGACGAGCGTTCGGTGCTCGACCGGATCGTCCCGGGCTACTACCAGCGGTTGTCGTCCACCGGCACCGTCGAGACTTCCACCTGCTGTTCGAACACCGCGACCGAGCACGCCATGATGGAGAAGCTCATGGTCGACTCGGTGCTCACGTGGGCTCGTGACTACAAGGTCGACGGGTTCCGCTTCGACCTCATGGGCCACCACAGCCGGGCCAACATGGAGGCGGTCCGAGCCGCCCTCGACGAGTTGACCGTCGCGGATGACGGCGTGGACGGCTCGTCGATCTATGTCTACGGCGAGGGCTGGAACTTCGGCGAGGTCGCGAACAACGCGCGCTTCCGGCAGGCCTCACAGCTGGAGCTGTTCGGCGCCGGGATCGGCACCTTCAGCGACCGGCTGCGCGACGCCGTCCGAGGGGGCGGGCCGTTCGACGCGGATCCCGGCATCCAGGGTTTCGCGTCCGGCCTCTACACCGACCCGAACATGTCGGCCGCCAACGGCACGACGGAGGCGCAGCGGAACCGCCTGCTCCTCTACCACGACCAGATCAAGGTAGGGCTGGCGGGCAACCTGCGCGACTACACCTTCGTGGACCGCACGGGCGCGACGGTCACGGGCGCCGCCGTCGACTACAACGGCTCACCGGCCGGCTATGCGGCCGATCCGGGTGAGGTGATCACCTACGTCGACGCACACGACAACGAGACGATCTTCGACGCGCTCACCTACAAGCTGCCCGTACCGACGTCGATGGCCGACCGGGTGCGGATGAACACACTGGCCCTGTCGACGACCGCGCTCGCGCAGGGTCCGTCGTTCTGGCATGCCGGAGCCGACCTGCTGCGCTCGAAGTCGCTGGACCGCAACTCGTACAACTCCGGCGACTGGTTCAACCGGGTCGACTGGACCCACCAGGAGAGCACGTTCGGCTCCGGACTGCCGCCGCGCGCCGACAACGAGGCGAAGTGGGACTTCATGGAGCCGCTGCTCGCGGCCCCGGCCCTGAAGCCCGGCCCGGCCGACATCGAGGCCGCCCACAGCGGTGCTCTCGATCTGCTCCGGCTGCGCTTCTCGTCCCCGCTGTTCCGGCTCGGTTCGGCCGATTTCGTGCAGGACCGGGTCGCGTTCCCGACCGGTGGACCCGACCAGACACCCGGCGTCGTTCTCATGGTCATCGACGACACCGTCGGTGCCGACATCGACCCGGACCGGGAGCGGCTCGTCGTCGTGTTCAACGCCACGCCGCAGGCTCAGACCGTCGAGGTCGACGGTGCCGAGAACCTCGAGTTGCACCCGGTGCAGCTCGGCGGTGCCGATGACGTCGTCAAGCAGACGACGGTGGGGGCCGGCTCCGTGACGGTTCCGGCCCGGACGGTCGCCGTGTTGGAGCAGCCCGCCTGAGGGTGCGGTCAGTTGCCGTATGCGCGGCGGCGTCGAAGCCGCCGCCGCGCACGCTGGAGTCGGTCGGCGGGGTGCCTGTGAGGTGCGGCGGGAACATCCGGTGGGCCGACCTGCTCAGAGGTCGACGTCGGGTAGGCGGGTGAGGGCTCGCTCGACGGCGTCGGCCGGGAACGCGTAGTCGGTCAGTTCGCCGGCGAAATAGCGGTCGTAGGCGCCCATGTCGAAGTGGCCGTGGCCGCACAGGGCGGTGAGGATCACCTTCTCCTCTCCTGTCTCGGCGCACCGTTTCGCCTCCTCGATGCAAGCTGCGAGAGCGTGCGTCGGCTCGGGCGCAGCCACGATGCCCTCGGTCCGGGCGAACTGGACGCCGGCGGCGAAGCACTCGGTCTGGTTCTTGGCGACGGCCTCGACCAGGCCCAGTTCGTAGATGTGGGACATCAGCGGCGACATGCCGTGGTAGCGCAGGCCGCCGGCATGGATGGGATCCGGGACGAAATCGTGCCCGAGTGTGTGCATCTTGATCAGTGGGGTCATGCCGGCCGTGTCCCCGAAGTCGTAGGCGTACCGTCCACGGGTCAGCGACGGGCACGCGGACGGTTCGACGGCCACGATCCGCGGATCCATCCGCCCGGCCAGCTTCTCGCGCAGGAACGGGAACGCCAGCCCGCCGAAGTTCGATCCGCCTCCTGTGCAGCCGAAGAGGATGTCGGGGGTTTCGCCGGCCTTCGCCAGTTGCGCCAGCGCCTCCTGGCCGATCACGGTCTGGTGGAGAAGGACGTGGTTGAGCACGCTGCCGAGCGCATAACGGGTGTCGTCGTGGGTGGCGGCGATCTCGACCGCCTCGCTGATCGCGATGCCGAGGCTGCCGGGAGAGTCCGGCGAGTCCGCGAGGATCTTCCGGCCCGCCTCGGTCAGGTCCGACGGACTGGGGTGCACGGTCGCGCCGAAGGTCTCCATCATCGACTTGCGGTACGGCTTGCCGTCGTACGAGGCCCGCACCTGCCACACCTCGCACTCGATGCCGAACAGTGCGCACGCGAAGGCCAGAGCGCTGCCCCACTGACCGGCCCCGGTCTCCGTGGTGAGCCGGCGGATGCCCTCCTGTGCGTTGTAGAAGACCTGCGGCACGGCGGTGTTGGGCTTGTGCGAGCCGGCCGGGCTCACCCCCTCGTACTTGTAGTAGATGTGCGCAGGGGTGCCCAACGCGCGCTCCAGGCGGCGCGCACGGTAGAGCGGTGTCGGTCGCCAGAGCCGATAGACGTCCAGTACCTCGGTGGGTATGTCGACGTAGGAGTCCTGGGTGACCTCCTGGCCGATGAGCGCCATCGGGAACAACGGGGCGAGGTCGTCCGGTCCGATCGGCTCGTGCGTGGCCGGGTGCAGGACCGGCGGCGGCGGAGCCGGCAGGTCAGGGATCAGGTTGTACCAGCGGCGCGGGATCTCCGACTCGTCGAGAAGGATCTTGGTGGGCTCGGCCATGGCGCGGCTCCTCGGCTCGTTCGGGACCGTCGGGTGTCCGGCAGTATGGTCCGCGGGACGCGACGGCGCGAGCCCTCTGGACCGTCCGGTCGAAAGCGCTGCAGCGTGTCCAGCGCGCGTTTGCTTCGCCCCGGTCACGCACACGCTGGACAGGCTTCGCCCCGTTCACGCGCGGGCAATCCCGGCACATCGGGCGTGTTCACGTGCGCGGACGGGGCCAAGCAAGGTCCCGCCAACCGGAACGCCCACGGAGGCGCTGGCGTTTTGACCCCCCGGCGGCCCGCCCGGTACCCTGATGTGTCGTTGTGCGTCCCGGCGGCCGTCCGCCGTCGGAGGAACGCATGGCTGATCCAGACCGACACACCCTCTCGACGAAGCGAAGGCCCACGCCCGTGCGCACGTTCAGTCCGAAGCCCGGCGACGTCCAGCGTCAGTGGCACGTCATCGACGCCACCGACGTCGTCCTCGGGCGGCTCGCCTCCCAGGCCGCGACCCTGCTCCGCGGGAAGCACAAGCCGATCTACGCGCCGCATGTCGACACCGGCGACTTCGTGATCGTCATCAACGCCGACAAGGTCGCCCTCACCGGCACGAAGCGCGAAGACAAGGTCGAGTACCGCCACTCGGGATACCCGGGCGGGCTGCGGTCGACCTCATATGACGAACTGCTGGCCAAGAACCCACGCCGGGTGGTGGAGAAGGCTGTCAAGGGCATGCTTCCCCACACCACGCTGGGCCGGCACATGCTGTCCAAGCTCAAGGTCTACGCGGGACCTGAGCACCCGCACCAGGCTCAGCAGCCGGTGCTGTACGAGATCACCCAGGTCGCACAGTGACGACCATTCCCGTGAGTGAGGACATGACCGACACCACCGTCGAGACGCCGGTCGACGAAACCGCCGACGCCACCACGCCCGAGAGCTTCACCTCCCAGACCTCGCCGTCGCGGTTCTCCGCGATCGAGCCGGCCGACGCCACCGGACGCCGCAAGGAGGCCATCGCGCGGGTCCGCCTCGTGCCTGGCACCGGGCAGTGGACCATCAACGGTCGAGCGCTCGACGAGTACTTCCCCAACAAGGTGCACCAGCAGCTGGTCGAGTCGCCGTTCGTCGAGCTCGAGCTGCAGGGGCGCTACGACGTCGTCGCCCGTATCCACGGTGGTGGCGTCACCGGTCAAGCGGGGGCGTTGCGCCTGGGCGTGTCGCGAGCCCTCAACGCCGCCGACACCGACAACAACCGCCCGGTGCTGAAGAAGGCAGGCTTCCTCACCCGCGACGCCCGGGTGAAGGAGCGCCGCAAGGCCGGTCTGAAGAAGGCTCGCAAGGCGCCGCAGTACTCGAAGCGCTGACCGACCCGTTCTCGTCCACCTACGGCCCTGGGGCATACGCTCCAGGGCCGTACGCGTTCTCGCAGGATCCTCAGAGGAGCAGACACCGTGGCCCGACTCTTCGGAACCGACGGCGTACGCGGGCTGGCGAACCGCGACCTGACCGCCGAACTGGCACTGGACCTCTCCGTGGCGGCCACGCACGTGCTGGGCGAGGCGGGAGCCTTCGCTGGGCACCGGCCGGTCGCCGTGGTCGGGCGCGACCCGCGGGCATCCGGCGAGTTCCTCGAGGCCGCAGTCGTGGCCGGACTGGCCAGTGCCGGCGTCGACGTACGTCGTGCGGGCGTGTTGCCCACGCCTGGTATCTCCTACCTCACCGGCACGCTCGGCGCGGACCTGGGCGTCATGATCTCCGCCAGCCACAACCCCATGCCCGACAACGGCATCAAGTTTTTTGCCAAGGGTGGCCACAAGCTCGACGACGCGGTCGAGGACGCCATCGAGGCCAGGCTGAGAGAGCCCTGGCGACGCCCGACCGGCGCCGGTGTCGGGCGGGTACATGACTACCCCGAAGGCTTCGAGGAGTACATCACGCACATCGTCGGCTCCGCTCCGTACCGCTTCGACGGTCTCCGCGTCGTGGTCGACTGCGCCCACGGCGCGGCGTCGCAGGCCGCGCCGGAGGTCCTGCGCCGCCTCGGCGCGGATGTCGTCGCCGTCCACGCCGAGCCGGACGGGCTCAATATCAACGACGGCTGCGGGTCGACCCATCTGGACCGCCTGCAGACGCTGGTCGTCGAGCACGGCGTAGACGTCGGGATCGCCCACGACGGCGACGCCGACCGCTGCCTGGCCGTCGATGCCACGGGCACGGTGGTCGACGGTGACCAGATCCTGGCCATCCTCGCGCTCGGCATGCACGCGGAGGGTTCGCTGCGTCAGGACACGGTCGTGGCGACCGTCATGTCCAACCAGGGCCTACGGCTGGCCATGCGGGCGGCCGGCATCGAGGTCGTCGACACCGCGGTCGGGGACAGGTACGTGCTGGAGGCGATGAGGGCGGGTGGGTACTCGCTGGGTGGAGAGCAGTCCGGCCACGTGATCCTGCTGGACCACGCGACGACCGGCGACGGGGTGATGACCGCCGTCCATCTGCTCGCCCGGGTGGCTGCCACCGGCAAGTCGCTGGCTCAACTCGCAGCGGTGGTGCAGCGCCTGCCACAGGTACTCGTCAACGTGCCGGGTGTGGACAAGTCCCGGGCAGCCACCGACCCGGCTGTCCAGGCGGCAGTCGCGGCCGCGGAACACGAGTTGGGCGATACGGGGCGCGTACTGTTGAGGCCCTCCGGCACCGAGTTGCTCGTGCGCGTGATGGTAGAAGCCGGGACGGCCGAGCAGGCCGATGCGGTCGCGCGCGACCTCGCCGGGACCGTATGGGCCCAGCTCTCCCTCGAACGGTAAGGCCCGTACACCGGGCCAGTACCCATC
>JBOGDU010000239.1:0-7006 GCA_050743145.1 Jiangellaceae bacterium
TGTTTTTGACCGCGAGAGGGGGCTGACCCCCCACCTGGGGGCCGTGCCCGAGCCCGTGCAACTGGGGTTTTTCTTGTCGGGGGGCGTTCTCCCGGGGGGGCCCGCTCAATCGACCATAACGGGTGACCTTCCCGGGCGGGAGGCCGTGTGCGGGCTCGATCAGCCGTCACGGTGACGGCTCTGGTCGTCGCGGGCGCAGGGCTCGTGGCGGTAGCGATCAGCGGTACCCGCGCGGCTGGGCAACTCGAACTCGAATTCCAGCCGCTGCTCTCCGTGCCGGGAGCCACGCTCGACGTCGTCCTTCTCGTGGCGGCGGTCTTGTGCATCCCGATCCTCCTGGTCGGTCGGATGCTGCGCCGCAGACGTCGTCCGGACGAAGGGACGCCGTGGGAGTGGCTGCAACGTCTCGTTGCCGTCGCTGCGGTGATCGCTACCGTGCTCGTGCTGCGCGAGTTGCAGGCAGACCAGGATCGTCAGGTCGACAGCGACGGTGGTGGCCTCGAGGCATCGACCGGCGCCGCCGACGTCATCAGCTGGTCGGGGTGGCTTGGCCTGATCACCGTCGGGCTGACCTGCGCCGCCGCCGGCCTTGTGTGGTGGCGGGTTCGAGCTGTCCGGCTGGACACACCGACGTCCGCGCCGCTCGATGGGGCCGACGACCTGGACGCGATCACGGCCGGCCGGGCTGCTCTCGACGACCCGGTTGGTGACCCCCGTGGGGCCGTCGTCGCCTGCTACGCCGCGATGGAGGCGGCCTTGGCCTCCGCCGGTGCGGGCCGGCGTCCGGCCGAGTCGCCCGAGGAGCTCCTGGCCCGAACGGTCGCCGAGGGACGGCTGCCCGCCGAGCCCGGACGCCGGCTCACCCGGTTGTTCCTGGCCGCCCGGTACTCGTCGGCACCGGTGACGGCCGCCGACGTCGCCGCCGGGCGGGAGGCGTTGAGCCGTATCGACACGGGGGTTCGGTCGTGACCTTCGGAATGCCGCCGCTCGACGTGGAGGTTCCGAATGCGCCGACTGGACAGCACACCGGCAGGCCGCTCCGTACTCCGCCGCGGACCATCGCACGGTGGCCGTTCGTATTGATCGTCGCAGCGACCGTGGCCGCCGGTCCGATCGGGCTGGTGGTGTCGAGTGCTGTGGTGGGCGCGCTCCTGGTGCTTCGCCTGAGGTTGATCGTCGCCGATCCGGACCTGCCCGACCTGGTGGCGCCGCCGTGGCGGCGGCGACAACCGGCGCCGGCGCTGCCGGGGTTCACCCGGACCGTAGGGTCGGTCGAGTGGGGCCTGACGTCGGCCTACGACTTCGACGCCGCACTGCGCCCACGGCTGGCGCGGGTGGCCGACGTGCGCCTTCTCGAGCGGCACGGCATCGACCGGCATGCCGACCCATCTGCCGCCGCCCGGTTACTCGGGCCCGAGGCGTGGGCATTGCTCGACCCGACGCGGATGGATGCTCCGGACCGGAGCATGCCCGGACCCGACCGTGCGACGCTCGCCCGTGTCCTCGACGCTATCGAACAGATCTGACGGAGCACTCGTGACCGAGACCGTGAGCTCCGCCGCGTGGACGATGACGGCGACCGGCCGACGGGCCCGCGACGTCCTCGCGGAGGTCGAGCGCGCCGTCGTGGGTAAGCGCGCGGCCCTTGAGCTCGTCCTGCTCGGGATCCTCTCCGGCGGGCACGTGCTCCTCGAAGACCTGCCCGGGCTGGGCAAGACGCTGATGGCCCGGTCCTTCGCGCGGGTGCTCGGGCTCGAGATGCGGCGCATTCAGTTCACGCCCGACCTGCTGCCCTCTGACGTGACCGGTGCACCCGTGCTCGACCCGCGGACGGGCGAACTCACGTTCCGTCCAGGCCCGGTGTTCGCCAACCTCGTCCTTGCGGACGAGATCAACCGCACACCACCGCGAACGCAGGCCGCCTTGCTCGAGGCCATGGCCGAGCGGCAGGTGACGGTCGACGGGGTCACGCGGGCACTGGCGGAGCCGTTCACCGTCCTGGCCACCGACAATCCGATCGAGTTCGAGGGCACGTACCCGCTCCCGGAGGCACAACTCGATCGCTTCGTCATGCGGGTGCGGATCGGCTACCTGACGCCGCCCGACGAAGGCGCGATGCTGCGCCGCCGCCTCGACCGAAAAGCGCCCGAGGTCGGACTACGCCCGATCGGCGAGGCGACCGAGCTGCTCGCCATGATGCGCTCGCTGGAGGACGTCGAGGTCGACCGCGACCTGCTCGATTACGTGGTGCGGCTGGTCGGTGCCACCCGCGACCACGCTCAGGTCCTGGTCGGAGCGAGTCCGCGAGGAGGGCTGGCGATCCTCGCGCTGGCCCGCGGCCGGGCTGTGCTCGATGGTCGCGACTATGTGACGCCCGACGACGTCAAGTACGTGGCGGTTCCGGCGCTGGGCCATCGGCTCGTGCTGCGTCCCGAGCTGTGGGTGCGGCGCGTGTCGGGCGACGACGTGGTCGCCGAGATCCTCGATACTGTCCCGACGCCACCGACCCGGCCACGGGCGTCGTGACCGACGTCCGCGTTCCGCTGACGTGGCGCCCGTCGCGCCTGACCGGCCGGCTGGCCACCGTGGGCACGCTGGCCGCAGCCGCAGGCCTGATCCTGGGCCGCCCGGAGCTGATCGTCGTCGCCGTCCCGTCTCTGGCGGTGCTGGCGGCTGGCCGTCGCGCTCGGCCGGGTGCGCTCACCATCACGGCTGCGACGCCGGGAGACCGGTACGTCGAGGGCGACGCGGTCGACGTGGACGTCACGATCGACCCGGGACCCGCGCGCGGTGGCGTGCGCGCCGAACTTGCGCTGCCGGTCACCGCCTGGGACGGATCCGGCGCCGTCGCGACGGCCGGGCGCCAGCAGGCAGCCGCGCTGTGGTCGGTTCGGCCGACCCGGTGGGGCCGGCGCAGTCTCGGTCCGGTCCGGCTGACGGCCTGGGGTCCATCCCGGCTCGACGTGGCGACCGGCGAGGTGATCCTCGGCCGCGTCGACGTTCACCCACCTGCCGCCTGGGCCCGACATCTCCCGCTGCCACCCCGACTGGTCCAGCGCGTCGGCCTGCACGCAGGTCGCACGGCGGGCGCCGGTGTCGAATTCGCCGGCGTCAGGCCCTACGAGCCGGGTGATGCGGTACGCCGGGTCCACTGGCCGGCGACGGCACGCCGGGGGCGCCTGCACCTGACCCGGCATGCGGTCGAACGCGCGGCAGACGCCGTCGTCGTGATCGACGCGACGACGGATGTTGCCGGCACCCTGGACCTCTCCGTCCGGGGCGCCGCCGGTGTCGCCCAGACGTACCTGGCCGCCGGAGACCGGGTCGGGGTGGTGGCGCTCGGGGGGATCGTGCGATGGCTGCCGCCTGGAACGGGTCTGCGCCAGATCCACCGAGTCGTCGAAACGGTGCTCGACGTGCGGGTCGACGACTCGTTCGTCGAGCCGGACCTGGCGCGGCTGCCGCGGCGCGCGCTGCCTCCCGGTGCGCTGGTCGTCGCGTTCAGTCCGATCCTGGATCCGCGAGTGGCAGAGATCTTCCGGGACCTGCGCGAACGGGGCCATCCGACCGTCGTGGTCGACGTGCTCCGCTACGACCCGGAAGCCCCGCCGGGAACCCGGGCTGGGCCGGAAGCCGTGCGGCTGTGGCGGCTGGAACGCGGTGCACTGCGGCACGAGCTCGCAGCGATCGGCATCACCGTAGTGCCCTGGGGGCCTGACGATGACGCGGTCGGCCTGCTCGACCGGGTCTCCGTCCGGCTGCATCCACAGCTCGCGAAGGGTGCACCGTGAACCCGCTGCTCGCCGGTGCGCTGGCTGCCGTGCCGGGGGCGGGTGTGGTCGTCATCGCCGGAACCCACGTCCCGGCTGATGCGAGGCTGTGGGTCTGGGTGGCAGCCTGCGGAGTCCTGATCGCCGTGCATCCGGCGCTGCGCTGGACGAGCTCGGTTGCCCTGGTTGCCGCGTTGGTCGCGGTGATCCTCCGTGCGGGCGTGTCCGGATTGCCGCTAGGGACTGCGGCTGTCCTCGGCGTCCTCATGCTCGTCTACGTGCTCGCCCTCGACCTCGCCGAACTGGTCGAACGCATCGACGGGTCCACGGTGAGGCTCACGCTCGGCTGGGCGGAAGCGCTCTCGCTGCCGGTCGCGGCGGGCCTCGGTGCCGGGGCGGTGGCACTCGTCGTGGCGACGGTGCCGGTGTCGCCCTCGGTGCCGTTGGCCCTGGCGGCTCCGGTCGCCGTCGTCTCGCTGGCGGTGATCGCCTTGCGATCCCGACCAGCCCGGTAGGGGGCACGGTTCGCGCGGGTCGGTGCTCGGCCGCGTTGCCGTCGATCAGTGGGCGCTGGGGGTGTCGAGTTCGGCGACGAGCTTCTTCGGTGCGACCGTCCGGTAGGCGTCCTCGACGATGTCGGCGATCTCGTCCCAGTCGAGCTCGACATCGAGGCGGACGCCGAGCCAACCACGATGTCCGACATAAGGCGGAACGTAGAACCGGTCGGGCGCCGACGACACCAGCATGCCCTGCACTCCTTCCGGTGCGGCGCACCAGAATCCCAGCACGTCGTCATGGTGATGGTTCGCATAGGTGACGAACGTCGTCTTCTCGCGCACGAACCAGGTCGGTTCACCGTGGCTGAGCCGCTCGGAGGTCTCGGGCAGGGCGAGGCACAGCGCACGCAGTCGATGCAACGGGTCGCCGACCACGTCAGCCGGCCGCCTGCTCGGTGCGCTCGCGGAAGCGCGTGCCGATCGTCATGAGAAGCAGCACAACTCCGAGGATCATGAAGAAATTGCGCGGCCCGCTCTCGTCGGAGAACCCGAGCAGGAACGGTGCCGCCACG
The DNA here is from genome assembly GCA_050743145.1 of Jiangellaceae bacterium. GTDB lineage: Bacteria > Actinomycetota > Actinomycetes > Jiangellales > Jiangellaceae > DASRTE01. Next base: position 4,840 of record JBOGDU010000239.1, read on the forward strand.
AGGAAGATCGCCAGCACGAAGTCGACAGTGACGTGCGCCGTGAGGGCCAACTGACCGACCAGGCTCGTCGGCAGGTCGGCTGTGACGGCCGTCGTGATGAGGACGAGGACGCCGATGGCGATGGACACGCCGGTCGCCACTCCCGAGTCGAAATCGAACAGGATCGGAGCAGCGAGGAACAGGAGGCCGATCAGGTACTCGATGGCACCATGGACGACCTTGGGGATCGGGCCCTCGCGGAGCATGAGGTCACGCTAGCCCGCGCCGCGGGTGTCTCGCAGCGGTCAGCCCGTGAGTCGGGAGGGACGCAGGTCGAGCCTGCGCAGGAGCTGTGCGTTGAGCGCGACCACGATCGTCGACACGCTCATGAGCACGGCAGCGACGGCGGGTGACAGGACGATCCCCGCAGACGCGAGAACCCCCGCCGCAAGCGGCACGGCCACGATGTTGTAGCCGGTCGCCCAGGCGAGGTTCTGCCACATCTTGCGGTAGCCCGCCCGCGAGAGCTCGATGATGCTGAGCACGGCTCGCGGGTCGTCCGACGCGAGCACGACGCCAGCTGACTCGATCGCGACATCGGTGCCGGCACCGATGGCGATGCCGACATCGGATCGTGCCAGCGCGGGCGCGTCGTTGTCGCCGTCGCCGACCATCGCGACCCGCAGGCCACGAGCCTGCAGCTCGCCCACCTTGGCATCCTTGTCCTCGGGCAGGATCTCGGCGAAGACCTCGTCGATGTGCAGTTCGGCACCGACCGCGTCGGCGACCTGGCGGGCATCACCGGTGATCATCGCGACGTCGACTCCGCGCGCGTGGAGGGCGTCGACGGCAGGTCGCGACTCCTCGCGCACCGCGTCCTCGAGGGCCAGTGCCCCCGTGACCTCGCCGTCGAGTACGACGTACAGAACGGCAGCGCCGCGCTCGGCCCACGGCCGGGTTGCTTCGGCCACGTCGTCGGGGACGTCAGCGCCGTGATCGCGCAACAGCGCCGGCCCACCAACGGCAACGGTCCTCCCGTCGACCTGGGCCTGCACCCCACGACCGGTCATCGACCTGAAGTCGCCGGCAGGGCGCTCGGGCAGCCCTCGCTGGCGCGCCTGGGCGACGATCGCCCGTCCGACCGGGTGCTCGCTGTCGGACTCCGCGGCGGCCGCCAACGCCAGGAGGCCATCCGCGTTCGTCCCGGCTGTGACCGCGACGTCCGTGACGGCCGGCTCCCCCTTGGTCAGGGTGCCGGTCTTGTCGAACAGCACGACGTCGACCGTACGCATCCGCTCCAGCGCGAGCCGGTCGCGGACGAGGACGCCTGCCTGGGCGGCCCGTTCCGTGGCGATCGCGATCACGAGCGGTATCGCCAGCCCGAGCGCGTGCGGGCAGGCGATGACCAGGACGGTGACGGCACGCTCGACGGCATCGCCGGGATCGCCGATTGCCAGCCAGACGACGAAGGTGATGACGGCGACACCGGCGGCGAAGTAGAACAGGAGCGCCGCGGCACGGTCGGCCAGCGCCTGAGCCCTCGACCGCGAGGACTGCGCCTCGGCCACGAGTCGCTGGATGCCGGCGAGTGCGGTTTCCTCGCCTACCGCATCGACCCGCACCCGGAGGGCATTGTCGGTGGCGACCGTGCCGGCGACGACTCTGTCGCCGACGCTTCGCAGGACGGGCAGCGACTCACCGGTGATCATCGACTCGTCGAGTTCGGCCTCACCTTGCACGACGACGCCGTCGGCCGGCACGCGGCCGCCGGACCGGACGAGGACGACGTCGCCGGCGGCGAGGTCGTCAACGAGGACGGTGACCACAGCGTCGTCCGTGACCCTCTCGGCCTCATCGGGAAGCAGCGCCGCGAGCGCGTCGAGAGCTCCCGACGCCGCGCCGAGCGCGCGCATCTCCAGCCAGTGGCCGAGCAGCATGACGACGACCAGGAGGGCGAGCTCCCACCAGAAGTCGAGGTCGAACTCGCCGACGCCGAGCGTGGTCGCCCACGAGGCAACGAATGCCACGGTGATCGCCATGGCGACCAGAAGCATCATCCCTGGCTGGCGGGCCTTCAGCTCGTCGCGGGCCCCGGTCAGGAACGGCCAGCCGCCGTAGAAGTACACGACCGTGCCGAGAACCGGCGAGATCAGCCCGGCACCGGGGATGTCAGGACGGGTGTAGTTGA
>JBOGDU010000240.1:0-11380 GCA_050743145.1 Jiangellaceae bacterium
GTCACGGGCCTCACCCATGTCCTCGACAAGGGCGCGAGCGTCGTAGCCGCGGAGTCGGTGCTCGCGGCGGCTGCGCCTTACATCGACCTCTGGAAGTTCGGCTGGGGGACCGCCTACGTCGATCCCGCACTTCCGACCAAGCTGTCCCGCCTCACCGGGGCCCACGTCCGCGCCTGTGTCGGCGGAACCCTGATGGAGATCGCCTGGTCCCAGCACAAGGAGCGCGAGTGCCTGGACTGGGCCCACGAGGTGGGCTTCCCCTGCGTCGAGATCTCACGTGGTGTCGCCAGCATGCCCGTCGCGGACAAGCGCGATCTGATACATCGGGCGGCTGAGCGGTTCGTGGTTCTCTCCGAGGTCGGCAGCAAGGACCCCCACGACGTCCTCACCTCCGAGCAGGTGACGGCCGAGGTCGCCGGCGACCTGGAGGCGGGCGCCCGATGGGTGATCATCGAGGGTCGCGAGAGCGGGACAGTCGGCCTCTACCGCCCCGACGGCAGCGTTCGTGAAGACATCGTGGCGGCCGCGCTCAGGGGTGGCAGCCCGGGCACGGTGGTGTTCGAGGCCCCGCGTAAGGACCAGCAGGCCTGGTTCATCCGCGCGTACGGCCCCGAGGTGAATCTCGCGAACGTCGCCCTCGAGGAGGCTCTCGGTCTCGAGACCCTGCGACGCGGGCTGCGCGCCGACACCTGTGACGTGAGCGCCCGCCTGGTGGCGACGTGACGTCGGCAGCAGCGCCTCCGCGGCCCAACCTGGTCCCCGTTGCGTACCGTGGGGTAGCCGTCACGGAGGTCACCTGCGACCTCGACGAGGAATCGCTGGCCGCGCACTTCGTCGGTCTGGAGGCCTACCGCCGGACCCGGTTCATCGTCGTCCGCAAGGGGCAGAGCACCGCGATCGTCGCGGTGGAGAAGAACCGCAGGGCCGACGGCGAGGACCCCCTGTTCGCGCCCATCACCGCCGTCACCCTCCTGGTCGGGCCCGACGACTGTTCATTCGTGGTTCGCCCCGACCTCGACACTGCGGTGCCCAGCGCTCTGGGCCGTGCCGCCCTCGAGGACGCCCCCGACAAACGAGGGGTCGTCGTGCAGGGCGGCTACGGGCACATCAACTTCATCGTGGACCCCGCGCCGCTGCGGCTCACCGTCCGCGAGGTGGTCCCGCCGCACCCTGCGAAGCTGTATGACCAGGCCAGACGGCTGCTCCACGTCGCTGAACACCTGCCGCCCATCGAGTTGGTCCCCGAGGTCGTCGATCTGACCGACCTTGCGCAGTCCCGGCCGTCGCAGGCCTACCTGCTGCCCTGCCGCGGCGGCGGAGTCACCGTCGACGGCGCCAGCACCTCCTATCTCGACGAGCGACCCGAGCGCCGGTCCTGGACCCTCGTCGGCTGTGAGCGCTCGCAGCAGATCCACCACTGGTTCTACGGCGAGCGGGCAGACCAGGTCGACATCTGCCCGCGCAAGGCCGGACCCACCGAGGGAGCGGTGCTGACCAAGTGCTGCCTGTTCGAGCGGGAGGTCGTTACCGAGCCCGACCAGGTCGTCGTGCCGTGGGGTGCATCCCTCGCCCAGATCTCCGAGGCGTTGACGGTGATCGCCGGCGCATGGGAGCCGTCATGGGCTCCCGCCTGACCGACTCCCGGCAGTACGCGCACCTCTGGGGAACCCCTGAGCTGGCGCAGGTGTTCGAGGAGCGCGCCCGGCTGCAGAGCTGGCTGGACATCCTCGTCGCGCTCGCGAGTGCGCAGGCCCGCCTCGGGATCATCCCGGCCGAGGCCGCAGGTCAGATCGCCACTCACGCGCGCGCCGAGTCGCTCGACCTCGACTACGTCGCCGAGCAGACCCGCAGCACCTCTCATTCGATGTTGGGCCTGATCCGCGGGCTGCAACAGGTGCTGCCGGAGTCGGCGCGCGAGCACGTCTACTCGGGTGCCACCGTGCAGGACGTCACAGACACGTGGTTCGCCTTGGTCATGCGCGACGTCGGCGCGCTGGTGTGGCGCGACCTGCACGCGATCGAGGAGTCCCTCCTGCGAATGGCCCTGGCCCACCGCGACACGGTGATGGTCGGTCGCACACACGGTCAGCCGGGTGCGCCGATCACGTTCGGATACAAGGCCGCCTCCTGGGCCGACGAGGTGCGCCGTCACCTCGACCGCCTGCGGGAGGGCAGGCCCCGGTGGCTGGTGGGTCAGCTGGGCGGAGCCGTGGGTGTGCTCGCGTTCTTCGAGCCCGCGGGCCCGTCCCTGCGAGCCGAGTTCTGCGCCGCGCTGGGTTTGGGCGATCCCGGGATCTCGTGGCTGACCTCACGCGACCGGGTCGCCGAGTTCGGCGGAGTGCTGTCCATGATCTGCGGGACGCTGGCGCGGATCGGCACCGAGGTCTACGAACTGCAGCGCCCCGAGATAGGGGAGTTGCGCGAACCGACCACGTCCGGCGCGGTCGGCAGTATCACCATGCCGCACAAGCGCAACCCCGAGGGCAGCGAGCATCTGGACACCCTTGCCCGGCTGGTCCGCGCCAACGCGGGCGTCCTCGTGGAGGGAATGGTGGTCGGCCACGAACGCGACGGCCGCGGCTGGAAGGCCGAGTGGTCCGCACTGCCGGAGGTCTGTCTGCTGACCGGTGTCGCGCTCGACCTGACCCGACGGCTGGTCTCCGGCCTGGTCGTCGATGTCGACGCGATGCGGGCCAACCTGGATCGGCACGGGGACCAGTTGGCGTCCGAGCGCCTGCTCGCGGGCTTGTCGGGCAGGCTCGGGAAGCATTCCGCCCAACGGCTGATGCACGAGGTGCTCAGCCCGGGAAGCGCCGACGTACGGCAGGTCGTGGACGCGCTCGTGGCCGCCGGCGCGGCTACGGAGCGGGAATGTCGGGGGTGGCTCGCGGTGCCGGCGGCGGGTGCCGCGGGCGCGATGGTCGATGCGGTGGTTGTCCGTGCGCGGCAGGCGCGGGCTGCGGAGCCGGACGCATGGACGTGACCATTCCCCGGATCAGGCTCGCCACGTTGCCGACACCACTCGTGCGGGCCCACGGGCTGGAGACCGCGCTGTCGGCCCGGCCGATCTACATCAAGCGCGACGACCTCACCGGCTTCGGCATCGCCGGCAACAAGGCGCGGGCGCTCGAGTTCCTCGTCGGCGAAGCCCTGGCGCTACGGGCCGACCTGCTGATCGCAGCGGGCAGCCCCAGCTCGAACTTCTGCGCCGCCGCGGCGATGGCCGCCCGCACCGCCAGGTTGGCCTGCGACCTGCTGTTCAGCGGCCCACCGCCTGAGGTCCCGTCGGTGAACGTCGAGCTGGCCAGGGCGTCCGGCGCACGGCTGTTCTTCGACCGCGCCGCGACGCGCGAGCAGTTGGACGACGCGGTGGTCGCCCATGCCGAGGGGATGCGGGCAGAGGGCCGGCGGCCGTACGCCATGCCGCGAGGCGGTGCGACAGGGGTCGGCGCCGCCGGATACGCGTGCGCCGCCAACGAGCTCGCCGACCAGTGCGCTGCATCCGGCATTGCACCGGCCTCCGTCGTCGTCGCCACCGGGTCCGGCGGCACGCAGGCCGGGCTCGTAGCCGGTCAGGTCGGCTTCGGGTTGTCCTGGCGTGTCGTCGGTGCGTCGGTGAGCCGGCCTCCGGACGTCGCGGCTGCACAGGTGCTGCGCGCGGCACGGGACTGCGCGGACCGGATGTCTCTCGTCCCTCCGACGTCGGCAGCCGTCGATGTCCGCGACTGCCGCGGTCCGGGCTTCGGACTCACCTCGGACGACGACCGGCTGAGTTCGCGCATCGCGCTGGAACACGAGGCGCTGCTTCTCGACGACTACTACGGCGCGAAGGCCATGAGCCTGTTGCGCCGCGAGCTCGCCGACGGTTGCCCCACACCGGTCGTCTTCTGGCACACCGGCGGCATCGCCGCCATCCTGTCCGCCATCGCCCAAGGAGCACGCACGTGAGCACGCGACAGCGGCTGAGCGGCCCGCCTCGGGGCTCGGCCGCACCCGAGCTGGTCGAGAGCGGCTTCGCCCTCGAGAACGCCGACGCGCCATTCCTGCACGACGGGTTGAACCTCGCCGACATGGCGCACGTGCTGGACCTGCGTCGCCGCAACGTCATCCCGGAGCCCGCCGCCCGAGACCTGCAACGCCTCCTGCTGGAGGCACATGCCACCGACTCAGCAGCATTCCCCTACGACCCGGAGTTCGGCGAGCCGTACAACTCGCGGGAGCGGTACTTCGTGGAGCGGCTCGGCGACGTCGCCGGCTGGCTCCACGCCGGACGCCCCAGGCGGGAAGCCGCCCGGATCGCCCTGCGGCTCTACATCCGGCGCCAGTTGCTCGAGCTCGTCGGCGAGGTCGCCTCGTTCGCACGACACGCCACCGACCTGGCCGATCGTCACGTCGACACGTTGATGCCCGACCAGACCTACCTACAGCAAGCACAGCCGTCGACGTTCGGGCATTACGCGATGTCGTTCGTCTACCCGGCGGTCCGGGACGCCCGCCGGTTGCTCGATGCCGTCGACTGGGTCAACCGGAGCCCCGGCGGCGCCGGATGCGTCAACGGCACCCGGCTGCTGGACGACCGCACGTTCATCGCCGCCGCCCTGGGCTTCGACGACGTCATCGAACACACGCGGGATGCGATGTGGCAGATCGACGGCCTCATTCATGTCCTGGCGACGGCGGCCAGCCTGCTGTCGACACAGAGCAAGCTGGCCGAGGACCTGGAGATCTGGTCGAGCACCGAGTTCGACTTCGTGGACCTCGACGACGGATACACCCGCTCCAGCATCCTGATGCCGCAGAAGCGCAACCCCTACTCGCTGTCGATCGTGCGCGGCGCCTCCGGTGTGGTAATCGGCCGGCTGACCGGATTCCTCGCCGTCGCCAAGAGTCCGTCCGCGCGCAGCGACAACCTGATCTTCGCCTACGGCGAGGTGCCGCGGGCGCTGGACCTGTCGATCCGCGTGACCCGGCTGATGAGCGGTGTGGTTCGTACGCTGCGAGTCAACCCGGCGCGGATGGCGGAAGAACTCGACGGCGGTTACACGCAGGCCACCGATCTCTGCGAGTTCATCGTGCAGGCCTGTGGGGTGGACTATCGCACCGCGTACGTCGTCGTCGGCAAGACGGTGCGTGAGGCAAGCCGCCTGGGCATCCCGGGCAGGGACATCACCGGCGCAATGCTCGACGAGGTCGCACAGGCGGAGACCGGACACACCTGGGGACTGACGGACATCGCTCTCGACGCGGTACTCGATCCCCGGGCGATCGTCGACTCCCGGGTCGGCACCGGCGGTGCTGCACCCTCGGCCGTCGAGAGCATGATTGCGCAGTGCCGTCGGTCGGCGACCGACTTGGAGGACACAGTTCACATGCGGCGACAGGACCTCGACGATGCCGAGCAGCAGTTGCTCGACCATGCACGCCAGATGGCTGTGGCGGGAGAGGACTCGTGACCACGACCGGAACACCGGAGGTCGCGCTGCCGGGCGAGGTGTCGGTCGTGAACGTCGGCCTGCCGCTGTTCGCCGACGCCGTCCGGGACCAGGCCGTCCCCGTTCAGCAGGTGGACTGGCGGATCCCGGCGGACGGCGACATGGACTCGATCGAGGCCCTGGAGCGGTTGTACGGCGCGCGAGCGGATTCGATCGACCAGGCCAACGCCGAGGTGGTGCATCGGCTCGACCAGGGTGTGCCCATGCTCGTCGACATCGGGCCTGCCCAGGCCCTGGTGCCGGACCTCCACGGACGGGTGCTCCTCCACTGCGGCCCGGCGATCACGTGGGCGGAGGTCGTCGACCCGCTCCGTCGGTCGATGCGCGCGGCGACCGTGGCGGAGGGATGGGCAGTCGATGTCGACGAGGCCGACCGCCTCCTGGCCGCCGGCGCCGTCCGCCTCGAGGCCGCATACGAGTACGACGTCGTGGTACCGATGGCCACCGCCATCGGACCGTCCGCCCCGGTCTTCGTCGTCGAAAACCGCCAGGGGGGCACCCGCGCATTCGCCCCCGTCAACCAGGGCCCCGGTGAGACGGCGTGGTTCGGCCGCGAAACGCCGGCGGCGATCGAACGTCTGGTGTTCCTGCGGGACGTCGCCGGGCCGATGCTCCGCGAGGTTCTTCGCCGTTCCGGCCCGATCGACGTCTTCGGGCTGGCGGCGCAAGGTGTGCAGATCGGCGACGACGTGCATATGCGCACCCAGGGGACGACCAGCTTGCTGATCCGCAACCTGCTCCCGCATCTGGCCTCCCTACCCGACGACGGAAGGGTGGAGCTCGCCCGGTTCCTGTCCGGCAACCACCTGTTCTTCCTCAACCTGGCGATGGCCGCGGCCAAGTCGGTCACCCTGTGGGCCGAGCAGGTGGAAGGGTCCAGCATCGTCACGATGATGTGTCGCAACGGCACGTCGTACGGGGTGCGGCTGGCCGGCTCGGACGTGCTGTTCCTCGCCGCCGCTCCGCCGGTGTCCGAGGCGATGTACTACCCGGACTACGGCCCGGAGACCAGTGCGCCGGACATCGGGGACAGCGCCATCCTCGAGCTGGTGGGCCTCGGTGGCGCCGCCGCGGCGGGGTCTCCGGCGGTGGCCGGCTTCCTCGGCGGCAGCATGTCCGACGCCATAGCCGTCACCGAGGAGATGCAGACGATCTGTGCCGCAGAGAGCACCCGCTTCAAGCTGCCCACGTGGAACAACACAGGCACGCCACTGGGGGTCGACGCGCGGGCCGTGGTGGAGCTGAACACCACCCCCAAGGTCACGACCGGCATCCTGCATGCCAGCTCCGGCGTGGGTCAGATCGGAGCCGGCGTGGCAGCGGCTCCGATCGCCTGCTTCCGGGCCGCCGTGCTCGCTCTGGCTGGAGGCTAGCCCCTGTGGCCGCCGTCGAACGGATCGTGGACGCTCGCTGGGAGGGCGGCATGAAGTCAGCCGTCCAGGCCGGCGACTTCGAAATCATCGTGGACGAGCCCGAGTCGGCAGGTGGAACCGACAGCGGGCCGCAGCCGACCGATCTGTTCCTGTCCTCGATCGCCTCCTGCTTCACGCTTTCGATGGCGCACGCGGCCAACAAGCGCGGCATCGAACTGCCGGGCCTGCGGGTGCGGGTGGTCGGCACCTACGAAGGTCTGAAGTTCACGCGCGTCGATCTCCGGATCGCGTCCGACGGACCTCCGGCCGTGCTGGAGGAGCTGATTCCCGACGCCCAGCGGGTCTGCTACGTGACCAACACCCTGCGCCAGGCGACGGAGCTCCGGTTCACCGTGAGCTAGCGCCGGGCCGGTCCACGAGAATGCCTCGGTGCCGCACCACTCGGAAGGGTCACCCTCGGCCTTTCGGTGTGGAAGCGACTCGGCTCAGAATGTCGGTGGGTCGAGCCCGGTGTCCCCGCCCGTCCCGGTGTCCGGTCGGGCCCGGTGTCGCGGTCGGGCCCGGAGTCCCGGTCGGGCCCGGAGTCCCGGTCGGGCCCGGGGTTGCGCTCGGGTGCGCGCTGCTTCGCAGCCTGCGTGTGTCAGAAGGGTGGCGGGTCGAAGTCGAGGTCGGGTGGTGGCTCGAGCTCGGGTGGGTCGCCGGGTGGTAGGGCTGGTTGTGGTCCGGCCCGTTTCACGATGGGTCCGATGATTTCGGGGTCGACGGTGTAGGTGTGTCCGGTGGGTGCGGTCCAGGTGTATCGGCCGGGTTCGGGTTGTTCGAGGTGCCAGCCGGCGTGGGTTTTGCTGTTGTGGCAGCCGGCGGACAGTGGCCCGGTGTTGCCGGCCGAGGTGGACCAGCCGGTGCTGCCGGCGGGGATGGTGTGGTCGATCTGGCAGCGCCGCGCCGGCTGGGAGCAGGTGGGGAACCGGCATGTCTTGTCGCGGGCGATCACATGCTCGACCAGATCCGCCGGTGGCGGGTAGCGGGTCTGCCCGTAGTCCAGCAGCGCCCCGGTGGCGGGGTCGGTCAGCAGCCTTCGCCAGCTGCCGTGTGCGGCGATCCGGCGGGCCACCTGCGCGGGGATCGGCCCGTACCCGTCGAGTTCGCCGGGGGTGTCGTCGAGCCCGATCAGGGTGGAGACCGGCACGGTCACCTGCACCGCCGCGGCCCGGCCGTGCCGGCGGCCCAGCCTGGGCCCGCAGCCGTGCCCGCACCCGCCCAGGTGCCCACTGTCCAGGGAGGCCCAGGCCAGTGCCGCGAGCGAGTCGAACCGCAGCTGGTCGGCGGTCCTCGTCTCATCTGGCTGGGTCGTGGCCGCGTCGGCGGCGGCGTCGAGCATCACCTGGATCGCGGTGACGTCTTCGGCCGGGCCGTACAGGTTCAGCCACGCCATCGCATCTGGAGCCGGTGCGGAGGCGACGTGCCGCTGCTGGCGCGCCTCCTGGTGCCGCTGCTCGGCCGTGTTGGGAGCTAGGGCGGCCACCGCGCGGGCGATGGCATCCCGGTGCTGGCGGGCCGAGCGCCGCCCGGCCTTGGGCAGCACCCGGGCCTCGACCGCGGCGATCAGCCCGCGGCGGACCCCGTCCAAGGTGATCGACTCGCCGGTGACCGCGTCTTGCATCCCATCCGGCGGGTCCAGTGCCCGCACCCCGACCGCGAGCGCGGCCGCCTTCGGATAGTCGATCTCACCTCGGCGCAACGCGGTGACGGTGTCGGGCAGTTCCTCGACCAGCTGGGCCGCGACCGCGACCCGGTCCGCGCCAGTGGAGGGTGCCACGCCGATCCGGGCGGCGATCAGCTGCCCGGCCGCGCGCAGCGGGCTGAACCCGTGCCGGGCCGCGTCGGCGTTGTCGCACACCGGATGCCGGGCCAGCGCGGCCGCCGTCTCGACCTCGATCCCGTCCGCCCACGCCTTCAACCGCCGACACGCCGCCACCAGCTCCACCAGGTCATACGCGTCGGTGACCTCGCCCGGATGCACCATCTCCAGCAACCCTGCCAGCTCGGCGCCCGGCGCCATCCGCTCCAACCCGGCCAGACTCGGCGTGGCGGCAGCCGGACGCGGCCTACTGCCGTTGCCGCCGGCGTCGCCGGGGCCGTAGTCGTCGCTGGCTGCTGATTCGAACATACTTACGATTCTAGGTCGGGCCACCGACACTGAGAGTCCTTGTCCACAACGGTCAGCGAATCAACCTACGGGTCAGATCCGGTAGCGGGGTGCGGGAGCCCTGTGACCAGCTCTGGGTGGCTGCGGCGAGAGCGAGGGCGCTGCCGTAGAGGACGTGCTTGCCGCCTTGCCTGGTGATCAGCGAGTCCAGGGATCGGAAGGCTCGCCCTTTACGGGCGAGGACGAGGATGTCGGTGGCGGCGCGTTCACCGAACCAGTGCCCGGCCGGCAGGCGCGTCTGCCCGGCGAGGTTGGTCGGCGCGTTCGGCTCGCGCCCAGACAGCCATTCGTCGAGCAAGCCGAGAGCGACGCCGATGCAACCGGCCACCGTCGCAGTGGAGTTGTCTGGCGACTCGGGCAGCGCCTGATCGAGGACCGCGGCCGCCAGGGTGGAGTTGTCGTCGGCGATAGCTTCGATGGCCAGCCGCAGCGTGACGGCGGCAAGCTCGCGTGCGTGCCCGACTGGGGTGAATCGGGCCATGTTCTGCCGCTCGACCGCGCGGTTGAGCGCCCCCTGCAGCTTGTCGAGGTCGGGCGCCTCCATGTTGTCGAGGTCGATGCCTTCCTCGGCCAGCAGCGGTGCAAGTTCGCGCAACATCTCGTCCGCCATGCCGGGCTTGAACTGGATCTGTGGCAGGCCCGGGGGCGGTTCTGGGCCACGTCGCCGCATGTCCGCCATAGGCTCATCCTCGCAGCCGTGGCGGCTCGAGGCTGCGGCCGTCCGCGCCTGCGCCTCAAGCCTCGAGACCGAGCTGGCGTAGGCGGCCTTGCGTGTCCTCCAGGCCCCAGGCGCCGACGATGCGGCCATCGGCGATGCGGAAGATGTAGACCTCTGCGACATCGGTGAAGCGCCGACCGGTCGGCTGGTGGCCCAGCCACTCACCGGAGTGGGTGCCGGAACAGGCGAAGCGACCGACCACCTTGTCGTCCTCGGCGATCAGGTCGTCGATGCGCATGTGGACGTCGCTGAACGATTCGAGGAACGGCTCGATCCACCGCCGAGCGACCTGCGCGAGCCTCGGGCCGTAGAGCTCGTCGATGACGTCCAGACGGCGTCCGTTCATCACCTCCTCGACCAGCCTGCGCACCAGCCGCTTGTTCGTCTCGACTAGCGGTGACACTGCGGGGACGCCGTCGGGAGGAGTCATGACGGTCGCGGCGCATACATGATGACGGCGACGCCGGCCAGACAGATGGCCGCGCCGAGGATGTCGTACCGGTCTGGCCGAAAGCCGTCCACGGCAATGCCCCAGGCCAGCGAGCCGGCGACGAACACGCCGCCATAGGCCGCCAGGATCCGGCCGAAGTGCGGATCCGCTTGCAGTGTTGCGACGAACCCGTAGAGGCCGAGCGCGACGACACCGGCTCCGATCCAGAGCAGGCCTCTTTGCTCACGTACCCCTTGCCAGACCAGCCAGGCACCGCCGATCTCGGCAGCGGCTGCGAGAGCGAACAGAGCGACCGACCGGGCGAGACTCATGACGGCACCCTAAGAACACGGCCACCGCGGGTGCGCACTCGCCTTCGTCGTCCCCTAACGACCGTCGAAGCCGCAGTCGTTCGGCCCGGGCAACTCGAGGCAGGCGAGCCGTTGGTCGACGCTGCGCTCGAAGCCGTCGTCGTCGATGGACGTGATGAACGACCAGCCGCTGAGGAACAGCGAGACCAGGCTGATGCCGACGGCGAGCCGAACACTCGTCTCGTTGGTCGTGGTGGCGGTGCCTTCCATGGAACGCTCCCTTCGGAATGCCCGGTGGGCTCAGCACGCGGGCTTCTCGCGGGTTCCGCCCTGTGACCTGGCGCCTCCCGCACCGTGAGCATCCCGCGTGCATTGCCCGCCGTCGAGATCTACGCATCGCGAGAGTCAACCCTCCCATGGCGTCCACGCCACGGAGCAGACATCAGGGGCGCCACGCCTTGCATCGGCCGGCCACGGGGTGGCTGGCCGATACAGGCGTACCGACTCGGCTCTTACTGCACCGGGCGCCGCGAGCGCGAGATGCTCAACCACATCATGGCCGGGCGCACCTACGGCGAGATCGCCCGCGAGCTGGTGGTCAGCGAGAAGACCGTCAGCGTGCACGTCTCCCACCTGCTGCACAAGACCGGCACCGCGAACCGGGTCGAGCTCGCCCAACTGGCCCGCCGGGTCGCGAAGGCGGCTGATAACTGAGCCCTGCCGGTCCTCCTCCGCAGACGCGTGTATCTGCCGGCCGGCCTGGTGCTCTCCTAACCGACGGGTTCGTTGGGGGAAGCGGGGCTCGACATGCCTCTGACCGAGCAAGAGTGGACTCTGGTCCGCTGCC
>JBOGDU010000241.1:0-2488 GCA_050743145.1 Jiangellaceae bacterium
CCGGTGATGCGGTCTTGCATCCCATCCGGCGGGTCCAGTGCCCGCACCCCGACCGCGAGCGCGGCCGCCTTCGGATAGTCGATCTGTCCGCGGAACAGCGCGGTGACGGTGTCGGGCAGTTCCTCGACCAGCTGGGCCGCGACCGCGACCCGATCCGCCGCCGTGGACGGCGCCACGCCGATCCGGGCGGCGATCAGCTGCCCGGCCGCGCGCAGCGGGCTGAACCCGTGCCGAGCCGCCTCCGGGGCATGACACACCGGATGCCGGACCAGCGCCGCGACAGTCTCCACCTCGACCCCGTCCGCCCACGCCTTCAACCGCCGACACGCCGCCACCAGCTCGACCAGGTCATACGCGTCGGCCACGTCGTCCGGATGCACCCGCGACAGCACCGCCATCAACTCCGTCGGCGGCAGGTGTTCCAGCCCGGCCAGATCCGGCCCGCCCGCAGCGGCCGGCGCCGTGTCGTCGCCGCCGCCGGCGGCGGCACCCGGATCCATCGGCTCGAACATAGGTTCGATTCTATTGGTGGGCTCCGACACTGCGCCGCTGGTCCACAGGGAGAAAGTCCCGTTGCTGCATGCCCTGAGAAACGGGAATCTTGACTTTGCCTCGCCTCATACTATGGTGACTAGACATTGCCGATACTAAATGAGTTGCGGCGACTCGTTCCCGAGAGGAGCGCTCGTGCCACACAGGACCCTGGTCATCGGTGGCGGGGCAGCCGGGATCGGGGCCGCGGGCGGAGTCAAGGCCGCGGATCCGGGCAACGACGTCGTCGTCTACACCGAGTTCGAGGACGTCGGATACAGCCCGTGCGGCATCCCGTACGTGCACGGCAAGGAGATCGACAGCTTCGAGCGGCTCTTCCTGGCCCAGAAGGAGGCCTACGTCCAGGCGGGCATCGACGTCCACTACGAGACCCGGGTCAACTCGATCGACGTAAAGCGCAAGGTGATCGACGTCGCGGGCGAGGGTGAGGTCCACTGGGACCGCCTCGTGATCGCAACCGGATTCGACTACGGCGATCCGGGTGTGCCCGGCAGCGACCTCGCCGGCCTCTACTACGTCAAGAACATCCGTCGGGCCATGCAGTGGGACAAGGTCCTCGACACGACGAAGTCCGCCGTCGTCGTGCATGCGACACCGCTCGGTCTGGAGATGACCACAGCACTCGCTCACCGAGGCATCGAGACCCACCTGGTCGATCCGCAGCCATGGGCGCTGGCCGACGTGGTGGACCCGGACATCATCGCTCCCGTGCAGGAGTCCTGGCTGGAGTTGGGCGTCAACCTCCACTTCAACACCACGCTGAAGTCCTTCAACGGCGAACGGACGGTGGCCGGCGTCAGCACGTCGGAGGGCGAGATCCCCGCCGATCTCGCCGTGGTCTGCACACACAAACAGCCGAATATCAGACTCGCCGCCCAGGCCGGCCTGAAGGCGGGCCCCACCGGCGGCCTCGTCGTCGACGAGCGCATGGCCACCTCGGTTCCCGACGTGTACGCGGCCGGCGACTGTGCTGAACTGCCCCACGGGCTGACCCGCGTCGGCGTCTCCGGGCTGACCGGAAGCCACGCCTACGCGCAAGGAAAGGTCGCCGGATTCAACGCCGGCGGCGGGACCAAGCGGTACCAACCTGTCTACGTGCCATGGGGGACGCCCGCCGGGAAGTGGGTCATCGGCGGAGCCTCCCTCGGCGAGACGCTCGCGACCGCGCTGGGGATGCCCTTCGTCGTGGGGCGGGCAGAGGGGATCTCCCGGGCCCGCTACTACCCGGGGGTGAAACCGGTCAAGATCAAGCTCCTCGCCGAGCCTGGGCAACTCCGCCTGATCGGCGCCCAGATGGTCGGCCAGGAGGGCATCAAGGAGCGAGCAGATTTCCTGGCGACGGCCGTGAAGTTCGGACTGACCCTGCACGATCTCGCCGCCATGGAGAACGTGTACTCACCCGCCATCGGAGCTCTCAACGAACCGATCGCCGTGGCGGCGCAGGACGGGGTCCAGAACGCCTCGCGGGCGGGATGAGATGCCCCTCACCCACTGGCTGCGCCACAACGCCGAGCATTACCTGTTGGTCGCCGCGCAGGACCGGATCGGCCGACAGTACGAGGTGACACGGCCGCGCCGGCCACACGGGATGAAAGAGCTCTTCTGGCTGCGGCTGTTCGCGCCCGTATACCAGCTTCTCCCGTGGACACTGCGGAGCCGCGTGCTCCGTGCGATGCCCGGGAGCCACCGACAGCAATGGGCGTCCTGGGCGCAACCGCCCAGACGCCGCGACCCGGGGGTGTAGAACCGCGCCTAGGTCGCCTCACATAGGACCGGACAAGCGGCAATTCCCAGAGGAAGGGAGCAGCTCGATGGCACAGATCGTTGGAGAGCGGGTCACAAAGGGCGACGCGATCGTCGACTACGAGGACAAGGTCTTCGAGGACATCCAGGCCGAGCCGGGTGAGAAGGCGTTCATCCTGATGCACACGGTGCC
>JBOGDU010000242.1:0-8356 GCA_050743145.1 Jiangellaceae bacterium
CCCGGCTCGCGCCGGTCGCGGCGCCGACCCTTAGAGCGGCCGACCGCGACCGCGACGAGGTGCGCGCGGAGCTCGGCGCGGGAGACCGGCCACTGGTGCTGGCCGTCGGCCGGCTGGCGCCGCAGAAGGACTACGACACGCTGCTCGACGCCGTGGCCGACTGGGGCCGGCGCGAGCCTCAGCCGCTGGTCGTGGTCGCCGGTGACGGACCCGAGCAGCACCGGCTCCAGCGCGTGGTGGACGGCCGCGGGCTCGACGTCCGGCTCCTCGGCCACCGCGACGACGTCCCCGACCTGCTCGCGGCGGCCGACCTGTACGTCCTCACCTCGGTGTGGGAGGCGCGGGCGCTCGTGGTCCAGGAGGCCATGCGGGCCGGCGTGCCGGTCGTCGCCACCGCCGTCGGTGGAGTGCCGGAGCTGGTGGGCAAGGCCGCCGTGCTGGTCGCGGCCGGCGACGCCCAGGGGGTCGCCCGCGAGGTGATCGCGCTCCTCGGCGACGAGAACCGTCGGCGCCAGCTGTCCGACCGAGGGCTCGACAGGGCAGCCAGCTGGCCGGACGAGGACGACGTCGCGCGCCAGGTCAGCGCCGTCTACGCCGAGGTGAGACGGTCCTAGTCACTGCACCAGGCGGGTCGCCTCGTCGGCGCGGGCCAGACCGCCGACGAGCGTCCGCTGCTCCGACACGCCGATGACGTCCAGGCAGGCGGAGAAGGCGACATCGGTGGCGTTCTCCGCGGCGTCGCAACGCCCGGCCAGGTCGTCGGTCGCCGCGGCTCTTCGGCGGAGCGCGTTGATGTCGGGCCGGTGCCACCCGAGCCGGCGCAGGCGATCGACACCGTTCGCAGCCGCCAGCACCGCCACCGGCATCTCGAGGCCGTGGGTGTGCAGCGCCGCGAGGTGCAGCCCGTGGCGCAGCTCGCGCAGCAGCATCAGCGCGTGCGCGAGTCGCGCGGCGGGCTGCCGAGGTCGTGGCCAGGCGCTCCACCCGGCGACCAGAGGGAGTTCGCTGACATCCGCCGACTCGACCACCACCTCGGCCTGCTCCGCGACCGGCTCGGCATCTGCCGTGCCGGCGAGGTGCTCGCGCCCCCAATTGGCGCACACTCCCGCGTACACCGTGGCGGCCGCACCGGCGGAGAACTGAGGGCTGCGCCGGAAGGCGAGCTCGACGATTCTCGGTGCGAACGAGCCGAGCATGCCTGTGGCCGCCGCGGCATCGAGGGCGCCCGCCGCGCCCACCCTCCCGCGAAGGCAGAGGACGCCGGGGTTGAGACCCTCCGCCCGGGCGGCGGCGGCCATCGCAGGAGAGGTCATGAACATGCCCCCGACCCGGACGACGGCATCGCGGGTGCACTGCGCGATGCTGAACGACTCGGTCATTGTCGTCATCGCTGTCAACTCCTCGTCTCATCAGTCCTCTCCCACCGCATCACTGCCTGGATGCACGCCGGCAAGTGCTGCGCAGGTGTCGTCACGAGCTCGTAACGCCGCCGACTCGTACGCGTCATGAAGCGGCGCCGGAGAGTACGCGGAGCAGCCACCCGGGGTAGAAAGAACGGGTGGACAGGCGGCTGCTGCTCATCGAGGACGACGCCCACGTCCGGGGAGCGCTGCGGCTCGCGCTCGCCGACGAGGGATGGCAGGTCGACGAGGCCGGCGACGGCGAGCGTGGTCTCGCGATGCTGGAGGGCCCCGGCCGCTACGACGTGGTCCTGCTCGACCTCCGGCTCCCCGGCATGGACGGGTTCGAGGTCTGCAGGCGGATCCGGCGGACGAGCGACGTACCGGTGGTGATGGTGACGGCACTGCAGGACAGCCACGACGTCGTGGCCGGGCTCGAGGCGGGGGCCGACGACTACATCTCCAAGCCACTGTCCGCGAAGGTCCTGCTGGCACGGCTACGGGCGCTGCTGCGCAGGGCCGGCACCCGCGAGGGCGCGACCCCGAAGCCGATCGTCCACGACGGCCTCGAGATCGACCCCGATGCCGCCGTCGTCCTGCGCGACGGCAAGCCGGTCAGCCTGACCCGCACCGAGCTTCGGCTGCTCGTGGAGCTCGCCCGCGCCGCCGGCGGCGTACTGTCCCGCGAGCAGTTGCTCGAACGAGTCTGGGGATACGACTACTTCGGCGATTCCCGCCTCGTGGACGTGCACATCCGTCGCCTTCGCGCCAAGGTCGAGGTCGAGCCGGCATCACCCCGACACGTCATCACCGTCCGGGGCATGGGATACAGGTTCGGTCCGTGATCGGCAGACCGCGCCACCTCCGGCTGCTGGGACTCCGGGCGCGGGTGACCCTCGCGTTCGGGCTCGTCGCCGGAGCTCTCGCGGTGGTCGTCGCCGCCTCCGTGTGGTTCCTGGTGACCGGCCTGGTCACCGACCGCAGGGAGAGGGTGACTCTCGCACAGGCGACCGAAAACGCCGAGCGTGTCGACAGCGCACTGGCTGCGGTCGCGCTGGCGCCCGATGACCTCGTGCGCAGCCTGGGCAGCGCCACCGGTTCGATCTCGCTGGTGTGGTACGACGGGAGCTGGCACTCCGGCGACCCGAGCGTCGACGGCCAGGACCTGCCTGCAGCCGTCCGCGCCGGCATACTGCGCGGCGACGTGGTGCAACGGCAGACCCGCCTGGACGGGACCTTGCGGCTCGTGGTCGGCATGCCGCTGCAGAGCGTCGACGGCGCCTACGCCGAGATCTTCCCGCTCGACGACATGGAGCGAACGTTCCGCACCCTGTCCGCCACGCTCGTCGTCGTCGGCGTCGTCGCACCCGGGCTCGGTCTCCTGCTCGGGATGTGGGCCAGCCGACGGGCGTTGCGCCCGCTGCGCCAGGTGACCGCCGCCGCCGGTGCCGTCGCGGCCGGTGACCTCGGTGTGCGGTTGGCCGTGACCGACGATCCCGATCTGGCGCCGATCGCCGCCTCCTTCAACCGGACCACCGCGGCACTGCAGCATCGCGTGCAGAGCGACCTACGTTTCGCGAGCAACGTGAGCCACGAGCTCCGCACGCCGGTAACCACCCTGCTGAACACCGTCCAGCATCTCCGCCATCGCCGCGCGCAACTCGACGTCAGCGGTCGCGAGGCCCTCGACCTGCTCGCGGACGAGGTGGAACGCTTCGAACGGCTTGTCGACGACCTGCTGGAGATCAGCCGTACCGAGGGCGGCGACGGCCACCTCGCGCTGGTCGACACCAACGCGGCCGAGCTGACCCGGCGCTGTCTGCCGGACAGGGTGCAGCACGTGCTGGAGATCGATCCGGCGGCGACCTCCCTGGTGGTGCGCGTCGATCGGCGTCGGCTGGAGCGGACGTTGGCGAACCTCGTACAGAACGCCGAGCGGCACGGCGGGCGCCTGGTCCGGGTCACGGTCCGCGCGGAGCCCGGGCCCGTGGTGTGCATCGCGGTCGAGGACGACGGACCGGGCGTTCCGGCGGCGCTGAAGGACCAGGTGTTCGAGCGGTTCGCCCGGGCCGGTGGTACGCGCGAGACGACCGAGGGTGTCGGGCTCGGCCTGGCGCTCGCCGCGCAGCATGTCCGGCTGCATCATGGCCGCATCTGGATCGAGGACCGGCCGGGCGGCGGCGCCCGCTTCGTCGTGGAGCTGCCGGCGCGCTCACCACCGTGACGCGGACCCGAGCCCGGGGCAGCGCGTCAGGTCCGCGGCGGACCCGCCGGTCCTGTTAGGCTGGAACTCCGTGGACCACCGGTCGGACCGACACCACGGGAGCCGTTCATTGGCGCAGACAACACATCTGTTCGTCACCGGGGGCGTCGCCTCCTCGCTCGGCAAAGGCCTCACCGCCTCGAGCCTCGGCAACCTTCTCACCGCTCGCGGCCTGCGCGTCACCATGCAGAAGCTCGACCCGTACCTCAACGTGGACCCCGGGACGATGAACCCCTTCCAGCACGGGGAGGTGTTCGTGACCGAGGACGGTGCCGAGACCGATCTCGACATCGGCCACTACGAGCGCTTCCTCGACCGCGACCTCACCCGCTGGGCGAACGTCACGACCGGGCAGATCTACTCGACGGTCATCGCCAAGGAGCGGCGCGGTGAGTACCTCGGCGACACCGTCCAGGTCATCCCGCACATCACCAACGAGATCCGCGACCGCATGCTCGGGCTGGGGGGTCCGGAGGTCGACGTGGTGATCCACGAGATCGGCGGAACGGTCGGTGACATCGAGTCGCTGCCGTTCCTCGAGGCGGCGCGTCAGGTCCGCCACGAGATCGGCCGTGAACGTTGCTTCTTCCTCCACGTCTCGCTGGTGCCGTTCATCGCGCCGTCGGGTGAGCTCAAGACCAAGCCCACCCAGCACTCGGTCGCCGCGCTGCGCCAGGTCGGCATCCAGCCCGACGCGATCGTCTGCCGATCCGACCGGCCGATCCCGCCGGGCATGAAGAAGAAGATCGCGCTGACCTGCGACGTCGACGCCGAGGCAGTGGTCGCCGCCGTCGACGCACCGTCGATCTACGACATTCCGAAGGTGCTGCACGCCGAGGGCCTCGACGCCTACGTGGTCCGACGGCTCGGACTCTCCTTCCGCGACGTCGACTGGAGGGACTGGGACGAGTTGCTGCGGCGCGTCCACCACCCGCGCCACGAGGTGACCGTCGCTCTGGTCGGCAAGTACATCGACCTGCCCGACGCGTACCTGTCGGTGACGGAGGCGCTGCGTGCCGGCGGATTCGCCAACGACGCCAAGGTCCACGTGAAGTGGGTTCCGTCCGACGAGTGCGAGACGCCCGAACGTGCGGCGGCACACCTGCACGACGTCGACGCCGTGTGTGTTCCCGGCGGGTTCGGCGTCCGGGGCATCGAGGGCAAGGTCGGCGCCATCAGCTACGCCCGCGAGCACCTGGTGCCGGTCCTCGGCCTCTGCCTCGGTCTGCAGTGCATGGTCATCGAGTACTCGCGCAACGTGGCCGGTCTGGCCGACGCCAACTCCGCCGAGTTCGCCCCGGAGTCGACGCACCCGGTCGTCGCCACCATGGAGGACCAGAAGGGCATCGTCGCCGGGGAAGGCGACCTCGGCGGCACCATGCGGTTGGGGTCGTATCCGGCCGTGCTGGGTGCCGGTACCCTCGCACGCTCGCTCTACCGGTCCGAACACGTCGACGAGCGGCACCGGCACCGGTACGAGGTCAACAATGCCTACCGCGAGGAGTTGGCGAACGCCGGATTGGTCTTCTCCGGCCTGTCTCCGGACGATCGACTGGTCGAGTTCGTCGAACTGCCGCGCGACGTGCACCCGTATTTCATCGGCACCCAGGCGCACCCCGAGCTCCGGTCCCGGCCGACGCGGGCTCATCCGCTGTTCGCCGGCCTGGTCGAGGTCGCCGTCGCGCGTCAGCAGGAGACCCGGCTCCCGGTCGAGGTGCAGCCGGTGCAGTCCCTCGACGAGGAGTTCCCGGCCGAGGTCGGGGCGACCCGGTGACCCGCGGGGCCGCGTCCCCACCGCTGAAGGTCGCCGACCGTCCGGAACGCTGGGAGGTGGTGTCGTCCGAGACGGTGTTGGAGACCTCGCGGGTGATCTCCGTTCGGCGGGACCACGTCCGCTCGCCCGCCGACGGCGCCGAGTTCGTCCGCGACGTGGTCATCCACCCTGGTGCGGTGGGCGTGGTCGCTCTCGACGACGACGAGCGGGTGCTGCTGGTCTCCCAGTACCGACACCCGGTGGGACACCGCCTGCTCGAGGCGCCGGCCGGCCTGCTGGACGTGCCGGGCGAGCCCTACCACCGGGCGGCGGTGCGCGAGCTCTACGAGGAGGGCCATGTGCGGGCGGCCGAATGGCGGGTGCTGGTCGACATCTTCACCTCGCCCGGCATGACGACGGAGTCGACCCGTGTCTTCCTGGCCCGTGGACTCACGGCGGTCCCCGACGGCGACCGGCACGTCGGCGTCCACGAGGAGGCGGACATGCCCGTCTCCTGGGCGCCGCTGGCCGACCTCGTCGACGCTGTCCTGGCCGGCCGGCTGCACAACCCGATCCTCGTCTCGGGCGTCCTCGCTGCCTGGACCGCCCGCACCCGTGGCGGCTACGACGCGCTCCGGCCGGCCGACGCCCCGTGGGCGGCGCGCGCGGCACAAGCCAGGTGATCGCTACTCGGCAGTGATCGCCGGGGGAGCTGGGGGCGCCGCCAGGCGCGGTGGCATCCGGATGCCGAGGCGCCCCATCTCGAGCTCGGCCAGCGCGTGGACGACCTCTTGGTCGCCACGGCGCCAGGCGGGCAGCAGGCCGTCGCCGATCCTGGCCAGACGCGACAGTCTGCGAGTCGCCAGTGCCCGCAGGGCGAGCAGTTCGATCCCGTCCGGATCGGAGAGCACCATCCGTGCGGCCTCGGCGCGGCGGATCCAGGACAGCCGAGGCAGTATCCAGAACAGGACGGCCAGCAGGATGAGGAAGCCGGCCGTCGCGACGCCGGCCAGGGTCGCCATGGTGCCGACGAAGTCCTGGAGCGTCCTGCCGGCGCCGGCCACGTTGCCGGCGGCGCCCGCCGCCCCCTCGAACGGCCCGGAGATGGCGTCGCCGATCAGTGGGACGCCGGAGAGGTTGTCGCCTGCACCGGCCAGGTTGTCGGCCAGGCCGTCGCCGGCGTCCTCCAACAGCCGTCCCGGGCCGGACAGCGTGTCGATGAGGTCGTAGACGGCCTTCCCACCGAGTAGGGCGAGGATGCACCATCCCACGCCGAGAAGGTCGGCGACGATCTGGCGGATGCGGTGGGTGGGCTGATCGGCGTAGATGCGCACGATGCGGGTCTACCGCACCGGCCCCCCGGCGAGCCACCCCGGCGCGGGCGTGTCCGGCCACCGGCGGCATCATCGATACGTGAGCATCCACGACATCCCGCTGCGGACGCTGACCGGTGCTGCGGCCACCTTGCCGGCCGGAACGACCCTCCTGATCGTCAACGTCGCGTCCCGGTGCGGTTTCACCCCCCAGTACGCAGCCCTCGAGAGGCTGCACGAGCGGTTCGCCGGTGACGGGTTCTCGGTCGTGGGGTTCCCGTCGAACCAGTTCGGTGGGCAGGAGCCGGGCAGCGCCGAGGAGATCCAGCAGTTCTGCTCGACCACGTACGGCGTGACGTTCCCGCTGTTCGAGAAGACCGACGTCAACGGAGCGGGCCGGCATCCGCTCTACGCGGCGCTCGTCGAGACCCCCGATGCGGACGGCCGGGCCGGCGACGTGCAGTGGAACTTCGAGACGTTCCTGGTCGACCGGCCGGTTCGGTCGTGGCGCGTTTCCGGACCCGCACCGATCCGGAGGCGCCCGAGATCGTCGAGGCGATCAGAGGCAACCTCCCCGGACAGGTGACCTAGACTCGGCGCCGCCGCCGGAACCGGTGGCCGTCCGACAGCGTCGTCGGGCAGGACTCCCGAAGGGGCGCGATCGATGTGCTGATCGGCATTCCCAGCGAGGTCAAGAACCACGAGTACCGCGTCGCGATCACGCCCGCAGGTGTCCACGAGCTCGTCCGCCACGGTCACGACGTCGTCGTCCAGCACGGTTCGGGAGTCGGCTCGTCGATCTCCGACGCCGAGTTCAAGGCTGCCGGTGCCCGCGTTCTCGCCACCGCCGACGATGTGTGGGCCGAGGCCGAGCTCGTTCTCAAGGTCAAGGAGCCGGTGGCGGAGGAGTACGGCCGGATGCGCCGCGGGCAGGTGCTGTTCACCTACCTCCACCTGGCGGCGTCGCGGGAGTGTACCCAGGCTCTGCTCGATGCCGGGGTGACCTCCATCGCATACGAGACCGTCCAGCTGCCCGACGGTTCCCTCCCGCTCCTGGCGCCCATGAGCGAGGTCGCCGGCCGGATGGCCACGCAGGTGGGTGCGCACGTTCTCGAGCGCGCCCAGGGCGGTCGCGGCGTGCTCATGGGAGGCGTGCCCGGGGTCAAGGCGGCCAAGGTCGTCGTCATCGGCGCCGGGGTTTCCGGCATGAACGCCTCCGAGATCGCCCTCGGCATGCAGGCCGACGTGTGGATCCTCGACAAGAACGTTGCGCGCCTGCGCGAGGTCGACCGTGTCTACCGGGGACACGCACAGACCATCACGTCCAATCTGTTCGAGGTCGAGAGGGCCGTGATCGATGCCGACCTCGTCATCGGGGCCGTGCTCGTCCCCGGGGCGAAGGCGCCGACGCTGGTCTCCAACGACCTCGTCGCTCGGATGCGTCCCGGCAGCGTGCTCGTCGACATCGCGATCGACCAGGGCGGCTGCTTCGAGGACTCCCGCCCGACGACGCACGCCAATCCGACCTACCGGGTCCACGACTCGATCTTCTACTGCGTGACGAACATGCCAGGCGCCGTTCCCCACACCTCGACCTACGCGCTCACGAACGTCACCCTGCCCTACG
>JBOGDU010000243.1:0-10777 GCA_050743145.1 Jiangellaceae bacterium
GTCGCACCCCGTGCCGCTCGGGACGCGACCCGACGCTCCGCGTCACATGAGCCTGGTGTGCGGTACCCCGGTGTACCCCGGAGGTTCCCCGCGACCCCGGTCACGCGGCGCGCTCGGACGCCGGCCCGAGCAGTGTCCGCTGGTGGACAGAACGCGACTCTGCTCCCCCGACCCCGCCCTGTCAACCGGTGGCTGACCTGCGGAGACGTCATGTTTGCGCAGGTCAGAACGGACGCTCGTCAGACCAGGTTGATCACGGCAGATCTCGGGGGTGTCCGGCGTGTCGCCACCGACACGCCCTCCCCCATGATCATGTCGACTTTGCTGCCTCCAGGCACGGCAAAGTCGACATGATCATGGGGACAGGCGGTCGAAGACGGTGTGGCCACCCACCACGGTGCGCAGGCAGGTCGGCAGCGGATGGTCCGCAGACAGATCCGGCAGGCCCGACCGCTGCGCGATGGACCACTCGACGCCGCGACCATCGGACCCGTCGGCGACCAGGCCCCCCGGCACGTCCCAGACCGCGTAGCTGGCGCGCATCCCCGGAATGAGCAGGCCGGCGTCGTCGACACGCACCGCACGCCAGCCGCCACGGGTCGCCGCCTCGAACGCCGCACGGACGGTCATACGCTCAGTCGGCCGGTGGTGGGCAGATGCGGCGCGAACCATCTCCCACCCGCCCAGCGGCGTCACCGGTGAGTCCGAACCCAGCGCCAGCGTGACCCCCGCGCCGGCCATCGAGGCGAACGGGTTCATCGTCCGCGCGCGGCCGACACCGAGCCGCTGCGCGTACATACCGGCATCGCCGCCCCAGTACTCGTCGAAGCGCGGCTGAACGCTGGCGACCACTCCGAGCCCGGCCATCACGGTCACCAGGTCGGGCGCGATCATCTCGACGTGTTCGAGACGATGCCGCGCCGCGACGACCTCGGCGAGACCGCATCGGTCGGCCGCCCGCTCCATGGCGGTGACGCCGACCCGCACCGCCTCGTCGCCGATGCAGTGGAAACCCGCCTGGATGCCGGCGCGAGTACATGCGACGACATGCTCGGTGGCGTCGTCGAGGTCCAGGTAGAGAAAGCCCCGCTGGTCCGGCGCGTCGGCGTAGGGAGCGGTCAACCGAGCCGTCCGGGAGCCGAGGCTGCCGTCGAGATTGAGATCGCCGGCTGCGCCTGCGCAGCCGAGGCGCACTGCCATCTCGACACCGCCGCTGGTGGCGCCCCAGTACGCGAACACGTCGGGCCCGACCCTCTCGGCGGCAAGGCCGAGCAGGGCGGACACGTCGTCGGTCCCGGCGATGTGGGGCGCACCGATCTCGTGCAGCGCTCCGATTCCCGCTGCAGCCGCATGGGCCAGGGTCGCGCGCTGGAGCTCCTCGCGACGGCGCGAGCCGAGGCCGTCCCGCGTGGCCCGACGTGCCAGGTGGTGGGCGTCTCGACGGACGAGGCCGTCGGCGAACCCGGCGGCACGGGCGATGTCCGGAGCACTGTCGAGCAGGGCCGTGGACACGACGGCGGAGTGCACGTCGACCCGCGACAGATAGGCGACCACCCCCCCGCTGGCCCGGTCCACCTCGGCCCGAGTGGGCGGCCGTGCCTCGGGCCAGGAGCGCTCGTCCCATCCGTGCCCGAGAACGGTTCGTCCGGGCCGCGATCTCGCGTGGGTCGCGACCCGGTCGAGGAACTCCGCGAGCGAGATGCACCCGATGAGGTCGACGCCGTCGCGGGCGAGCCCGGTCTCGGTCACGTGCACGTGAGCGTCGACGAATGCCGGCGTGACCAGCGCGCCCTCGAGGTCCACCACGGCATCGGCGGAGTCGACATGGGTCTGCGCCGTGCTCTCGCCGCCGACCCAGACGATCCGCTCGCCTGCGGCCAGCAGTGCGGTGGCGAACGGGTCCGCCGGGCTCAGCACCGTGCCGTTGCGGAGCAGGGTCGTCCGTGGCACCTCGGGCATGGAGCACAGTCTGCCCGCTTCCATCCAGGTGCAGGTTCTGCAGGCGTTGAGCATGAAGCCCGCAAGAGTTCGGCCATCGTATGCTCATTACCGGAGAACCTCCCGCCCTCACCCGGCCATGCCGCGGTGCCGACGACCGACGAGAGGCAGGCGACGTGCCCACGACCACGGCCGACCGGGCCCGCGTAGCAGCCGGCGACGTCCACGATGTTCTCGCTCGACACCTGCTCACCGACGGCTTCAAGCTCGTCCTCGACACCCGTGCCAGCACGGGCTCGTGGCTGGTCGACGCGCGCGACGGCCAGCGGTACCTGGACATGTACACGTTCTTCGCGTCGGCGCCACTGGGCTGCAACCACCCGGGCATCGTCGACGACGCCGAGTTCCTTGCCGTCCTCACCGAGGTCGCCGCGAACAAGCCGGCCAACTCCGACATCTACAGCACCCACTACGCCGAGTTCGTCGAGACCTTCGTCCGTGTCCTCGGCGACCCGCGGTTGCCCCATCTGTTCTTCGTCGAGGGCGGAGCACTCGCCGTCGAGAACGCGCTGAAGGTCGCCTTCGACTGGAAGAGTCGCCACAACGAGGCGAACGGCCGCCCCGCCGAGCTCGGCACGAAGGTCATGCACCTGACCCGCGCCTTCCACGGGCGCAGCGGTTACACGATGTCGCTCACGAACACCGAGCCGGCCAAGACCGCACGGTATCCGCACTTCGACTGGCCCCGTATCGACGTGCCGGCGATCCGCTTCCCGCTCGACGAGGCCGCCGTTCGCGCCGCGGAGGAGCACGCACTGCGGCAGGCCGAGGAGGCCTTCTCCCGGTACGCGCACGACATCGCCGCGTTCATCGCCGAGCCGATCCAGGGCGAGGGCGGCGACAACCACATGCGCGCCGAGTTCCTGCAGGCCATGCAGGAACTCGTCCACGCCAACGACGCGCTGTTGGTGCTCGACGAGGTGCAGACGGGCGCCGGCACCACCGGCACGCCGTGGGCCTACCAGCAGCTCGGCCTGGAGCCCGACATCGTGGCCTTCTCCAAGAAGGTCCAGCTCGGCGGGATCATGGCCGGCGGCCGCGTCGACGAGGTCTCCGACAACGTCTTCGCGGTCTCCGGGCGCATCAACTCCACCTGGGGCGGTGGCCTCACCGACATGGTGCGGTCCCGCCGCATTCTCGAGATCGTCGAGGACGAAGGCCTGATCGCCGCCGCCGGGCCCAAGGGCGAGCGTCTGGTGGCGGCCCTGCAGCAGATCGCCGACGAGCGACCGGCGCTGGTCGCCAACGTCCGCGGCCGCGGCCTCATGGTCGCCTTCGACCTGCCCGACCGGGCGACCCGTGACCGGGTGCTCACGGCGTTGCGCGACGATGAGCACGTCCTCGCGCTCCGCAGCGGGGACCGGGCGGTCCGATTCCGGCCGGCACTGTCCGTCACCGACGACGAGCTCACCCTGGCCGCCGCGGCAGTCGGCCGCGTGCTGGGGCGCATCGAGGAGCAGCAGTGAGCCAGACCGTCGCCTCCGTCATCGACGGCTCGCCTGTCCGCGAGGGCAGGACCGTCGCCAGTACGAACCCGGCGCGGCTCGACGAGGTCGTCGCCGAGGTCGTCATGGCCGACGCGGCCACGTTCGCACGCGCCGCCACAGCCGCCAAGGCCGTACAGCGGTCCTGGGCGGACGTGCCTGCGCCCGTGCGCGGCAGGGCCATCGCACACATCGGCCGAGCCGTCGAAGAGAACGCCGAGGCCCTCGCCCGGCTGGTTACCAGGGAGGTCGGCAAGCCGTTCGCCGAGTCGCTGGGCGAGGTCCGCGAGATCGTCGACACCTGCGACTTCTTCCTCGGCGAGGGCCGCCGTCTCTACGGCCAGACCGTGCCGAGCGAGATGCCCGACAAGCAGCTGTTCACCTTCCGGAACCCGGTGGGCACGGTCGCCGTGATCACCGCTGGCAACTTCCCGGTCGCGGTCCCGTCCTGGTACATCGTCCCGGCGCTGCTGACCGGTAACACGGTCGTCTGGAAGCCGGCCGAGTACTCCCCGGCGATCTCGAACGCCTTCCACGAGCTGTTTGTCCGCGGTGGAGGGCTGCCCGACGGCGTCTTCAACGTCGTCCACGCGGACGGCGAGCAGACCTACGCGGGCCTGCAGGCCGCCCTCGACGCCGGCGACGTCGACAAGGTCGGCTTCACCGGATCGTCTGCCGTCGGGCGCGAGATCGGCGCCCTGACCGGCCGACACTTGCAGACCGCCTGTCTCGAACTGGGCGGCAAGAACCCGCTCGTCGTCCCGCCCAGCGCCGCCCTCGACCTCGCCGTCGAGGGCGCGCTGTTCTCCGGCTTCGGCACGGCCGGACAGCGGTGCACCTCGCTCGGCACGGTGATCGTGCACGAGTCGCTGCACGACGAGTTCGTCGCGCGGTTCACCAAGGCGGTCGAGTCGGCGGCGGTCGGCGACCCGTCCGGGGATGTGCTGATGGGGCCGCTGCTCGACCAGAAGTTCGCCACCCGGTACGAGACCTTCCTCGGCTGGGTGCAGCCCCACCACACGGTGCACGGCGCGACCGGTCGCATCGGCGGCGGCAACCCGCGGCACGGATTCGTCGGCGACCCCGAGGCCGGCCTGTTCTACCACCCTGTTGTCGTCGACGGGGTCCGGCCCGGCGACGCGATCTTCGACGAGGAGACGTTCGGCCCGATCGTCGGCATCGCCACGTACAGCACACTCGCGGAGGCGATCGAGCTCGCCAACGCCCCCGGCTACGGGCTGTCGTCGGCGATCTACACGACCGAACCCGGGGATGTCTTCGCATTCCGCCGAGGCATCTCCGCCGGCATGGTCAGCGTCAACAACTCCACCTCCGGAGCGGAGGCACACCTGCCCTTCGGTGGCAACGGCAAGTCCGGCAACGGTGCGCGCCAGTCGGGCATGTGGGTGCTCGACCAGTTCACCCGCTGGCAGGCGATGAACTGGGATTACTCCGGCAGGCTGCAGAAGGCTCAGATGGACGTCGTGGAACTGGCCCCCGAGCCAGGGTTCCGCCTACCGGAGCGGTGAGCAGACCACGACCCGAGCAGTGACCGAACCCGGTCCGACACCGGAGCAGATCGTGGACCAACCCCTTGACGCGGCGTTCCGAACGGCGGTCGCCGCGTTGGGGCCGCGCGACTCCACACGCGCGCTTCCTGCGGACCCGCTGCGCGCCGGTAGCGAGCTGACCGTCGGTGCGGCCCAGGACCTGTTCGACGCGCAGGCGACCAGCCGGCATCTCGACTTCGCGGCGCGCATCCTGCAGGCACGGGGCCGCGGCTTCTACACGATCAGCTCGGCCGGCCACGAGAGCAACGCGGCGGTCGCGGCGGCGCTGCGGCCGACCGATCCGGCGCTGCTCCATTACCGTGCCGGCGGCTTCTACCAGGCCCGCGCGGCGCAGGTTGCAGGCTCGACGCCGGTGCGCGACGTCCTGCAGGGCATGCTGTGCGCCGCGGACGAGCCCATCGCCGGCGGTCGCCACAAGGTCTTCGGCAACGCTGCGCTCTCTGTCATCCCGCAGACGTCGACGATCGCGTCGCACCTGCCCCGCGCCGTCGGCCTGGCAGTAGCCCTGCACCGGGCCGTCAAGTTGGGCGTGGCGCCCACCTGGCCCGCCGACGCCGTCGTCGTCTGCTCGTTCGGAGACGCCTCGGCAAACCACTCCACCGCCACCGGTGCGTTCAACACGGCGGTCAACACCGCGTACCAGAATCTTCCGGTACCCGTCCTGTTCGTCTGCGAGGACAACGGGCTCGGGATCTCGGTCCGCACGCCGACCGGCTGGATCGAGCGCGCGTTCGGCTCCAGGCCCGGCCTGCCCTATGTCGCCGTCGACGGCTACGACGTCGCAGCCACCTACGACACAGCCGCGGCGGCCGCCGAGCACGTCCGTACGACCCGTCAGCCGGTATTCCTCCACCTGAAGACGGTGCGCTACCTCGGGCACGCCGGCAGCGACGCGGAGATCAGCTACCGGACCCCGACGGAGATGGTCTCGGACTACGCGCGCGACCCGTTGCTCGGAACGGCCGCGGCCCTCGTCGCGGCCGGCGGTGCGACGCCCGACGAGATCATCGAGCGCTACGACGATGCGGCCGCCCTGGTCGCCCGCATGGTGGACGAACTCGGAACCGCTCCCATGCTGTCGTCGTTCGACGAGGTCGCGGCGCCGCTCTCGCCGCGTCGGCCCGATCACGTCGCCACGGCGGTGGCCCGGTCGGCCCGGTCGGTCAAAGTCGTCGACGGCGGGCCCGCGACACTGGCCGGATCGATCACTGCGGCGCTCGCAGATGCGATGGCCGCCGATCCCCGCGTGCTCGTGTTCGGCGAGGACGTGGGCCGTAAGGGCGGTGTCTACGGCGCCACCCGCGGCCTGGCCCGGCGGTTCGGAGCCGGCCGGGTCTTCGACACCTTGCTGGACGAGCAGTCCATCCTCGGCCTGGCGCTGGGAGCGGGCCTGGCCGGCCTGCTGCCGGTGCCGGAGATCCAGTACCTCGCCTACCTCCACAACGCCGAGGACCAGGTGCGCGGCGAGGCGGCAACGCTGTCGTACTTCTCCCGAGGGGCGTACCGCAACCCGATGGTGATCCGCATCGCGGGCCTGGGTTATCAGCAGGGCTTCGGCGGTCACTTCCACAACGACAACGCCGTCGGCGTGCTCCGCGACGTGCCCGGCCTGGTCGTGGCGTGTCCGGCGCGCGGGGCCGACGCGGCGGCCATGCTGCGCACTTGCCTGTCCGCCGCGGCGGTCGACGGCACCGTGAGCGCGTTCCTGGAGCCCATCGCGCTCTACCACGCCCGCGACCTGTACGAGCCCGGCGACGACGGCTGGCTCGATCCCTATGCGCCGCCGGAGCGGTGGGCGGGCGACCACGTGCCGATCGGTCGCGGTCGCACGTACGGTGACGGACGTGACCTCACCATCGTCAGCTTCGGCAACGGACTGCGCATGAGCCTTCGTGTCGCGCGGCGGCTCGAGCGTCGCGGTGTCTCCAGCCGAGTTCTCGACCTGCGCTGGCTGGCTCCGCTCCCCGTCGACGACCTCCTCCGTGAGGCCGCCGCCACGGGCCGGGTGCTTGTCGCCGACGAGACCCGCCGCAGCGGTGGCGTCTCCGAGGGGGTGCTGGCGGCTCTGGTCGACGGCGGGTTCACCGGGTCGATGGCCCGGGTGGCCAGCCGGGACAGCTTCATCCCGCTGGGGCCGGCGGCTGCTCAGGTACTGATGAGCGAGGACGAGATCGAGGCCGCGGCAGTGCGGCTCACCGAAGGAGAACCCCGATGACGGCCACCGGCGCGCTCGACCTGCTCGGCGTCGACCACCTGCTCACCGACGACGAGAAGGCGATCCAGCAGACCGTCCGCCGCTTCGCCGCCGAGAAGGTCCGACCGCACATCGCCGACTGGTACGAGGCCGGCGAGATCCCGCTGGAGCTCGCCCTCGAGGCCGGCAAGCTCGGCCTGCTCGGCATGCACCTCGAGGGCTATGGCTGCGCGGGCACGAACGCCGTCTCGTACGGACTGGCCTGCATGGAGCTGGAGGCCGCCGACTCCGGCGTGCGCAGCCTGGTGTCGGTCCAGGGCTCGCTGGCGATGTACGCGATCTGGAAGTTCGGCTCCGAGGCGCAGAAGCAGCAGTGGCTGCCCGGCATGGCGGCCGGCGACCTCATCGGCTGCTTCGGCCTGACCGAGCCTGACTTCGGCTCCAATCCGGCCGGGATGCGCACCCGTGCCCGTCGCGACGGCGACGACTGGGTCCTGGACGGCACCAAGATGTGGATCACCAACGGCTCGGTGGCCGACGTCGCCGTCGTCTGGGCCCGAGCCGAGGACGCCATCCGCGGCTTCGTCGTGCCCACCGACACGGCCGGCTTCTCCGCACCGAAGATCGGTAAGAAACTCTCATTGCGGGCATCGGTCACCAGCGAGCTCGTGCTCGAGGGCGTGCGGCTGCCCGCCGAAGCGGTCCTCCCGGAGGTCTCCGGTCTGCGCGGACCGCTGTCGTGTCTCAACGAGGCGAGGTTCGGCATCGTCTTCGGTGCGCTGGGCGCCGCCCGCGACTGCCTGGAGTCGGCGGTCTCGTACGCGATCGACCGGGACGTCTTCGACCGGCCCTTGGCGTCCTTCCAGCTCACCCAGGCGAAGCTGGCCGACATGGCCCTGGAGTTGCAGAAGGGCTACCTGCTGGCGCTCCACCTCGGCCGGCTCAAGGACGAGGGCAGGCTGAGCCCGGAGCAGGTGAGCCTGGGCAAGCTCAACAACGTCCGCGAGGCGTTGCAGATCGCCCGCACCTGCCGGACGATCCTCGGCGCGAACGGCATCACGCTGGAGTACCCGGTGCTGCGGCACGCCAACAACCTCGAATCGGTACTGACCTACGAGGGCACCTCCGAGATCCACCAACTCGTCATCGGCCAGGCCCTCACCGGCAGCTCCGCGTTCGGCGCCTGACCCGGCGCGCATGGTGGGCGCCACTACGACGCTCTTGCGGTCTTCTCCTCGCTCTCGTCGGCGCCTAACGTAATTCTCATGGCGTCGCCAATGACCCGCCCAGCTTTCGCCGCGCTCGTGGTCGTCGCTGTGACAACCGCGACGACCACCGCCTTCCTCCCAGCGCAGGCGGTGCGTCCGGTACTGCCTGCGGTCGCTTCGACACCCTTGCCGCTCGGGCCCGCCGGGCTTGCTGAACAGCGGACAACGGAGGTCCTGCAGCCCGGTGTGACACTGACGACGATCGTTCGTGGTGCTACCAACGGTGCGGAGTTCTGGACGGTCGAGATGATCGTGCCGTCAGGTGGGACCGACCCCGACCCCGACGCCCCGCCCAGCGCCTTGCGTGACAGAGTCAGCGCCGAGGAGCTCGCCGCGGCTCTCATCACCGCCGGCTTCGCCGCCCGCGTCGAGGAGGTCGTCACGCCGGCGCTCCACGATGTGCCTGGTGGCACCATCGGATTTCGGGTGCGGGTGGGATCGTTCGCGACCCAGGCCGATGCCAATGCGGAGCTGGCCCGCCTCCAGGCCGCCGGCTTCTCCGGCTCTGCATTCTTCACCGGGTGGGACGGCGACGACCCCACCGACACCGGGCCGTGGGTCGTGCGCGCGCTCACCATTGACCCGAAGCTCTTCCGCGGAGAGCTTGATGCCTCCTTCGGCCCCGACATCGAGCGTCGCGAGACCACCAGCGCTCTCGCTCAGGCCGCAGGGGCTGTGGCGGCAGTGAACGCGGGCTATTTCGTCTTCAACCCGGCCGCGGGTGCGCCCGGAGACTTGGCGGGTGTCGGCGTATACGACGGCACGTTGCTCAGCGAGACCATCGATGGCCGTCCGGCTCTTCACGTTCGCGACGATGCCAGGCAGACGGCGGTAGTACGTCTGCGATGGAAGGGCGAGCTGATCGCCGAGTCCGGGACCGCGCTCTCGCTGGACGGGATCAACCGGGTACCCGGTCTGATCCGCAACTGCGGTGGTACGGGCGATCAGCCGACCGACCTGCCGCGGCACGACTTCACCTGCACCGACGCCGACGAGCTCGTGGCGTTCCTCCCGGAGTTCGGCGTGGCCACGCCGCCTGGCGAGGGAGTCGAAGCCGTCCTCGACGCGCGTGGCAGAGTGACGGAGATCCGGTCGCAGCGCGGCGGCGTACTTCCGGCGGGTGGCAGCTCGGTACAGGCGACGGGCGCGCTCGTGGACGACCTGTTGGCCGTCGCGGCGGTCGGGTCGAAGCTGCGGGTCGAGACCGCCCTGGTGGACGAGGGAGGTAACAGCATCAACACGTCGTTCCGCGAGTCGATCGTCAACGGCGGTCCCGAGCTCGTGCGCGACGGGCACCTGCATGTGACGGCGGCGGCTGATGGCTTTGTTCACCCTGGGAGCCCGAGCTTCTTCTACGGCTTCGTGCACAAGCGAAACCCGCGCACGTTCGCGGGAGTCGACGGGAACGGCCGAGCGGTTCTCATCACGTCTGACGGACGGGACACGGACACGTTCGGGCTATCCATCGCCGAGACTGCGGCGGTCGCACAGGCGCTCGGACTCGAGGAGGCTGTGAACCTTGACGGCGGCGGCTCGACGACAATGGTCGTCGACGGCCAGGTCGTCAACGATCCCTCAGACGCCACCGGCGAGCGCCCGGTTGGCGACGTGCTGCTTGTTCTGCCGGATCGGGCACTCGGTCGGCACTAACGCAACGCCTCACCGTCGGGCGGCGAGCCGTTGGCCGGCGGACGGGCCTCGTAGGGCGTGGAGAGCACGATCGTCGTGCGGGTCGACACGTTGGCAGCGGCCCTGATCCGAGCCAGCAGGTCCTCCAGGTCACCCGGACGCGCTACACGCACCTTGAGGATGTGGCTCTCCTCGCCGGCAACGGAGTGGCAGGCCTCGATCTCCGCGATGTCCGCCAACCGGTCCGGGGCATCGTCCGGCTGGCTGGGGTCGATCGGCTTGATGGAGACGAACGCCGTCAGCGGGAGACCGACCGCTTGAAAGTCGAGGATGGCCGCGTAGCCGCGGATCACCCCCCGCTGCTCGAGCCGGCGCACGCGCTGGTGCACGGCCGAGGTGGACAGGCCCGTGGCCTTGCCGAGGTCGGTGTAGCTCAGCCGGCCGTCCCGGGCGAGTAGGTCGACGATCTGCCGGTCGATCTCCTCCACGCCGTCACCCTAGATGAGCGGGCGTCCGTCGAGTGGCACGATGTCCGGCGTGGAGATCGCCAAGGCACGTGCGCTGTTCGATCCGGAGCCCGGCTGGCTCAACACGGCCAGCTACGGCCTGCCCCCGTGGCCGGCCTGGGACGCA